>NZ_JAUQWH010000079.1 GCF_030757795.1 Actinoplanes oryzae | reverse complement strand
TGCACTTGTCTTACTGGCGAGACCGCTTGTTGGACTGTCGCGAGTTCCGCTTCCATGAGCCGCCCTCACCACGTTGCGTGACGGCTCAGCCTGTGTCCCCATCGCGGTCTTTGTTGGTCACCGGCTCGGTCCGTGTGGGTCCGCCTGCTTCGTGAAGGAATCGGCGTCGATGGTCGGCAGGTCGGCTCTGTGATCATTCTGGGGTGACCAGTTTTCCCGCGACCGCGCGCCGGGTTCGTGACGAGAGCCTTGACCCCCTCCAACGGCGGGTGCGTCTGCGGAACTGCCTCTATCACTTCGCGCCGTATGGTTTCCACGCCACTTGGCATCACCTGGCGACCACGCACCGTATCCCGGGACGTGTCGAGGCCGATCCGTCGTCGCTGGTCCGAGCCCTCGACGAGCTGGAGGCGGCCCGCGCTCTGGTGCGGCCGAGGGCAATCGCTTTCGCCGCCCAGCGACGCCTGCAGAAGCGTGAGGGCAGACGCGTGCCAGCGGCGCTGCATCCGTGGGACTCATGGGGTTGCCACGACATCGCCTACTGCCCTGATCCGCAGAAGCATCCGGCCGAGCCGTTGCCCGTCGTGGTGGACCGGGTGCTCGATGCGTGCGCCGCAGGGGCGGACCGGGCCGGAAGGTGCCTGGTCTGCGGCCAGGAGGACTGGGACCTGGGGAGAGTCTGCCAGAACTGCGGCGTCGCGTCGGGAGGCCGAGGCAACCGTCACTGATGCATGGATGATCGTCGTGCTGGGTTCCGCGTCGGGCGGGAGAGGCATCTACTTGCTGCGGTCACCGGGGGCGTAGGTGGACCAGGTGGTGCCGGCCTCGGCGGCGAGTCGCGCGGTAGTGACCTGGTGGTAGCCGAGTGCGGTGGCGACGATCGGGGCTGGCAGGTCGAGGACGTGCTGGCGGATTGCGGCGGTGCGGCGGCCGGGAAACAGCCAGCGTGAGTCCCGGTTGGTGGCGGTGCGCTGGCCGAGGTACTCGAGCAGCAGGACGGCGGCCGGCTCAGGCATCGGTGAGGGTGGGTCACCGAGCCGCAGCAGGATCTGGTCGGTGTCGCGGATGATGTCGTCGATGGTCAGCCGGGTGATCCGGCTGACAGGCTGGGCGTAGATCAGCAGGATCATTGCGGCGACCCGGGTGCGCAGTGGGGTGCGGTCGTCGGTGAGGGGTCGGCCGAGCAGCCGGGTCCGGCCGCGTTCAGGCAGCGGCGTGCCGCCCGGTCCTTGGGCGGTGGGCAGCTTGAATCGTGGGCTGAGCCGATTCGAGGCTGACCACTGCAGGAAGCCTCGGACGTTGGCGCGGGCGCTGGCGCTGTGCTCGACGGCCCATGCGTCGACGTCGGCCCGGGTGCAGTCGGCCAGCGCGCGGTCTCGGGCGGCGAGGCAGCCGAGCAAGGCGCTGGCCTGGTCGATCTGTTCGCCTGCGTAGCGGCGACCGGCCGGACTGATCGGAGGGGTCTCGGCGCGGGCCCGCAGCCGGGGCAGGAGGTGCCAGGTCGCGAACCGGCGCAGCAGCTGGGCGTGGTCTGGGTCGCCGACGGCGGTGAGGTGCTGGTGCAGCCAGCGCTCGAACAGCAGGATTTGCTTGTCGATCGCGGGCAGCAGCCCGCAGGCCATGAGCAGCTCGCGCAGGTGCGCGGCCGCCCGCCAGGGCTCCAGGCCGCGGAACGGCTCGTGGTTCAGCTGGATTTCTTCGCGAGCCAGATCGTGGAGGAGCTCGGTGGCGCGAGGTCAGCCGGGCTAGTCCGGTCAGCGGGTTGTCCATGCCGAGCAGCTGCTCGGCGAGCGGCGCCAGCTTCGGGTGGATGCGGCCGGTCCCGTCATCGAGGAGCTCGGCGATCCGGTCGGCGAGCTTGCAGCGGGTGCAGCGGCGGCTGCCGTGCAGTTTGCCCTCGTGGCCGCAGCGTGAGCAGGCGTAGGACATGGTGAATCCGGCGCAGTCCGGGCAGATCGCGGCGACGTCGTCCGGGCGCAGGCCGGGCAGAACCCGGTCGGCGCCGCAGCCAGGGCAGCCACCGTGCTGGCGTAGTGCCCGGTCGTGGCAGGTGCGGCAACAGTGCCCGTCGGGCCAGCGGGCGGCGAAGCTGCCGTGCCGGCCGCAACGGGCGCAGTCGCGCTTGTGCCAGCGTTCGTACTGCTCGGCGGTGTAGAGGGCTCATTCGTCGGGCAGTATCAGGGTCGGGCGGGGTCGGAATCTGCCGCCGGTGGGCGGGGCGGGCAGGTCGCCGGCGGCGGTCTTGCGGACGCGGGCGTTCTGCGCGCTGGTGGTGATCAGCTTGGCAGGAGTGCAGCCGAGGATGTCGCAGAACGCGGACAACACCTGCAGCGACAGCCGCTCGGGGGTGCCGGAGACGAGTCGGTGGACCTGCGAGGCCGACAGGTCGATGCCGCGGTCGCGCAGCAGCGGCATCACGTCGGTGGCGGTGAAGATCTTGTGCTGGGCCATCACTTCGCGCAGCCGCCACTCGTAGCTAACCTTGCGTTTCATGCCTTCCTCCCGGCCTGGGTGGCGAGCGCGGCCGCGGTCGTAGCGTCCAAGTGCCGGCGCAGGGCGCTGGTGCGGTAGTCCGACGAGACGCACTCTGGCGACGTCGGATATTGGAACTGTCGGAATGCCTCGACTTCGCCGTTCGGAGCTCGACCGTGGTCAGGGTTAGGTCGGCCGTGGCCCAAGATCCACGTTTGGTGGACTGATGTCGCGAGCCCGGCTCATCGGCCCAGCGACACTCGGCAACCGCCCACGCTCGTTGCCAGCCAGCACTAGGGCGCCGAGCGAATCGCGGCATGATTGAGCCTTACTGCCGCCGCTGCGTAATTACCGCTGCTGGCTAAATCTACGGGCCTGCCGTGCTCCGAGGGTCGCTCCAGTGATCAAGCCCCCGCCGAGAATTAATAGGCCAAGAAACGCCCGATCTCTTGCTCTATTTCTGTCATCATTGCCAGTCGAAGCTGATGAGCTTATCGCCGGCTCGGGAGGCCCGGCGAGGACGGCACGCTCATACGACGCGTCTAACATGCCGACATACTTGCGAGACTTCTTGGTGAAATAGCGGGCAACCCAGACGGGTCGCATAGACTCCCAATACGCGCGCCCTGTGTCGAACTTGAAGAACCGCGGGAATACATCGCCCATCAGAGACTGCTCGTCGAAGAAGTCGATGGAATACCCGGCGTGCACATAATTCAAAAAGTATGTAGCAAAAATTTGCCGACGAGCATCCTCGGTGTCTCCTGTGACCTCGTGCCCCATAAGAGGGTAGTAGGTCTCAGGTTTTTCAAGGCACAGCGTCAACATTTGCAATTGAAAAGCCCTGATGGCTTGCGTTCGAGCAATGTGGGCCTGCTGGCGTTGCACCAGTAGGGATGCGGCAACTCCGATCAACGCCAATGCGGTGAGAATTGCCGATACTCCACCATAAGCTTGCCCAACGTTACTCAGAGTCCCCCAATTATCAGTCGTTAGTCTGTTAGCGCGCAAGAGAAGACTTGGAGACAATACCAGGGCCCCGACTCCGAGCAGGGTAGCCAGCGAAAGGCCGGTGGTCAGAAGAAGACGACTACGAGACTTCACGAGATTTCTCCCAGGTCAGGTTTTCGGTGCTTCGTTATCGTCAGATGACAGATGTGGTCTCGCCGCAACCGAGGGATAAATCGCTGACCCAAGTGAAATCGCACGTGCCATTAATCTCGCGAGCGGCGACCCTGGTTAGAGCCTCGCGAAACGCGCTCAGATCTCGAAAAATCCGAATGCTGCTGGATGGCAGTCGCAACGTGATGTGGTTGCCCGTCCTCATCGGCGGCTGACGTCCGCCGCATAGGCGCCCAGTCCCTGCCGACGCGCGTTGCCAGGCGACGGTGACGGTGATGTGGATGCCGAGCATGCGGGCGAGGATGGCGGTGGGTAGCTCGGTAGCGAGTTGGAACAGTGCGGTAGAGCGGGATTGCGCGGGGTTGAGGCCGAGGTTCCGGAGTCGTTCGCCGAGTCGTAGGGCGCTGATGGGCCGGCCGGGTTGGCCCCTGGGGAACAGCCAAGGTGAAGCCGTGGCTGCGCCGATGGTGGCGTGTCCGCGGCGGACGGCGGCGAGGTCGTGGCCAGGTCGGCGAGCGGTTCGGGGAGAATGACTGGCTCGCGGCCGAGGCACAGGCGGGTGCTGTCTTCGCTGATCTGGAGGTGGTCAAGGGTGAGTCGGCTGATTGTGGCGGGCCGCTGGGCGTAGGGCAGGATAAGCGAACCGGCGACACGGTCCGCGGGTTCGATGGTGTCCTCGTGCAGCAGGCGGCGGGCGTGTTCCCAGCGGGCCTCCGTGTCGATCGGTGTGGTGGGGCCGTTCCATCGTATGGCGGGGAGCTCGGGCGCGGTGAGTTTGTTGCGGCGAGCCCAGCGGATGAAGTTCCCGGCGGTGCGGGCGGCGTTGTCGTGGGCCAGCCATTGGCCGAGGTCAGCTTGGCGGGCGGTGGTGAGGGTGTGCCATCGTCGGCGAGCCGGTCGAGCAGCGTCATTGCGGCGGCGATGCTGCGTTTGGCCGTGACGAATTGGTGGTGGGTGGCGTCGGCGCCGTTGAGCCGGGCGCGTAGGCGTCGTAGCACGTGCCAGATGGCGTAGCGCCGCAGCAGGTGCTGCTGGTCAGGGTCGGGTCGCGCGGCGATGGTGGTGGTGATCCAGCTGTGTAGCCGGGTGAGGTGTTCGTCGCGGGAGGGGAGGGTGCCGATCGCGGCCAGCACGCTGCGCAGGGTGCTCGAGGGGTTTGCCGGGTGGCAGGGTGTCGAGGCGTCGTGGGTCAGGGGCTGTCCGGTGAGGGCTGCAGGATGGTGGGGCCGGTGCTGCGGTTGAGCCAGGTTTCGACGGCGGAAAGCCGGCTGGTGGTCGCGAGCGCATCGTGTAGTGCTTGTAGTTCGGGCCGGATGGTGCCGGTGTCGTCGCCGAGGAGTTGGGCCAGGCGACGGCGGATGGTGCAGCGGGCGCAGCGGGTGTTGCCGCCTGCGTGGATGCGGCTGGGTGTGCCGCAGCCGGGGCAGGTGCGCCAGAACCCGGGGCGGGTCTGGCAGAACGGTCCGGCCGGGGTGCGGACGCCAACCGGCCGGTCGCGGCCGCAGTTGGTGCAGGTTTCGAGGTTGGCAGGCTGGCGCAGTAGACAGGTCGGACACATTGGTCGGCCGTGCTCGTCGCGGCTGCCAGGCTCGCGTAGCGCTCCGCAGTCGGCGCAGGGACGGGCTCGGGACTTGGCCACGCAGTTGCGGCAGAGCCACTGCCTGTCGATGCGCCGATGCAACGGGATGCGGCGCTGGTAGTGCGGGCAGGCCGGTGGCCCGATCGTCTGGGCGCCCGCAGCGACGCTCCGGACGCAACTGCACCACACCGGAGACGAGCTGCAGGCGGGCCGCACCCGCCAGATCACCGCGCCCAACCCGTCCTCCAAGCCCACCAAATGGCGACCGTTCGACGGCAGGGTCATGCATTAAACGGGATCATCACGCAAGCAGCGCAGCCCACAGCCGGTGCCGCAACGCCGTCTCGGCCCCATTACCGGGCTGCACCAATTAGGCGACCTGCGAAAAGTCACCCGTCTGATGCAATTCCCGAGATTTGGTGTAGATCGAGGTGGTGGAGGCGTGTTCGTGGCCGACCTGCTCCTGGACGAACCGGGCGTCGTGGCCGTCCTCGATGAAGGTGGGTGACATAGGAGCGGCGGAACGAGTGGAAGTCGAGGCTGGCGTCGAGGCCGAGGGAGTCGCGGTAGGCAACGAACCGGGAGTTCAGCCGTTGGTTTCCAACCCGTCGGCCGTGTTCGGACGGCCAGGCCGCCGGGTTGCCGTCGAAGCCGAAGTGGGGCCGGATCTCGGTGAACCACTCATCGAGCACGTCGGTCGTCCAGCCGAAGACGGTCAACACGCTGCGCCGTTTCGGTGGGAAGCCCTTCTTGGCTTGCCGTGCCGGACATAGCAGACGCCGTACTCGCCGAACTCCGTACCGCGCGGGTTGCGGCCGAAGTCCGTCGCGTCCAACATCCGGGTTTCGTTGCGGCGCAGCCCGTAGGCGTACGCGGTCTTGAACAGGTTTTGTCCCGGAATGCCGGGAGCCAGCCCTTGCGGCCGAAGCTACGGACCTGGTCGACCTGCTCGTCGCAGTAGGAGAAGAAGGTGTGCAGCTCGCGGAGGGTGAAGGCGTGCTTCGCGGCGTCGGCCTCGTTCTCCTGGGCGTGCACCGCGGTGTTCCAGTTGTGGACCACCTGGATCGGGTGCGACCCGAACCGGGCCTCGCACTGCTGCGCCCAGTCGTAGGCCGGGTCGGTGACGTACTGGCAGAACGAACCCACCGCGTCCTGATAGGAGCGGATTGTGGTCCGCTTGACGTGCCGGATCGAGCGCAGGTCACCGAGCCACTCGTCGAGCATCTGCGGCGCCCACTGCTACGGGAACGCGTTAGCCGCCGCCGCGAACGCCCGCACGGTGGCCCGGCGGCCCTCGACCGAGCTGGCCGCGAGGTTGCGCGCGAGCTGCTGGTTTCGCCCTCCGTCGAGCATCGCGTCGAACACTTGCTCGGCTGGGCGCAGCTGCGGAACCCCATCGACCAACTGCAGCCGGGCTGCGCCCGGCGCCGACCCATTTGACTCTACGCGTGACCACCCTCCGTCACTCGCATCCAACGCCTTGATCTCGCATCAGATGCGACCCGCGCCGGATTTGGGCTGGTCAATTCATTGGAAGTAGGACGGCGGAAATCGACGAGTCGCGCGCCCGGTACAGTCACTCCAGGGTTGCCGCTCCTAGCGTATGCGCAGCTCAGGGCACTGCCATTCGGCCGGGGATGCGGCATGCAAAGTGTCGCCAGTTCGCATCAGATGCAATACGCGTCAGATCCCAGTTCCGGTCCGCAAGGAACGGGAACGATAGCCGACCCGGGCTGTGCCGCGCACGCCGGTTCCGGATGGTCAGGCGGGGCGGGCCGCGACGGCGAGGACGCGGCGCATCGAGCCCCAGGCGGCGAGGGCGCGGCGCCCCTCGTTCTGCAGGGAGAGGACGGCCGGGTCGGGGCCGGGGACGGCGAGGGCCTGCTCGTACATGTCGCGCTCGGCGGCCAGCCACTCCGGCCGGTCGTGGACCTCGACGCCGGTGAAGCCGGCCGCCGGGAGGTCGCGGGCCAGGTCGAGGGCGCGGATGCGGGCCGGGACGCGGTCGTCGCCCGGGGTGACGGCTGCCCAGCAGGTCAGGGCGAGGCGGCCGCCCGGCTTGAGCACGCGGTGGAACTCGGCCAGGGCGGCCTGCGGCGGCTCGGCGAACTGGGTGCCGTCGACGCACATCAGCGCGTCCGCGCCGCCGTCCGCGACGCCGGTGGCCGTGAGCGTGCCGACGTGGAAGGACGCCCGGCCGGCGGGGAGCCGGGCCGCCGCGATGGCGCGGGCGTGCCCGAGGGCCACGGCCGCGAAGTCCACCCCCACGACCCTTGCCCCCGTACGGGCGGCGATCTCGATCCCGTAGCCCCCGCGGCCGCAGGCGATGTCGAGCAGCAGGCCGTCCGGGGGCAGCCGCAGGTGCTCGGTCAGCTCGGCCACGCCGGGCCACGGCAGCACGCTGGCGAACCGTAGCTCCGGTGGCAACCCCAGCGTCCGGGCGACGATGGCGTCGCGCACCGGCGAGGCGGCCATGTCGGCGTACCACTGGTCGAAGTAGGCGGCGTCCCGTGCGGCGGTCATCCCGGCATTGTGCCCGGCCGCCCGCGGACCTGGGTGCGGCAGCGTGGCACGGCCGTGGTCACGGCCGGGGCGCGTGCAGCGTGAGCAGGGTGATCTCGCTCGGGGCGAAGATGCGGAAGGGCGGGCCCCAGAATCCGGTGCCGCGCGAGGTGTAGAGCTGGGTGCGCTCGCCGTGCCGGCTCAGGCCCTGCAGGACCGGCTGGTCGAGGCGGACCAGGTAGTGGAAGGGCCACATCTGGCCGCCGTGGGTGTGCCCGGAGAGCTGCAGGTCGACGCCGTGGGCGACCGCGCCGGTGACCTGCTGCGGCTGGTGGGCCAGGAGCAGCACCGGCAGGCCGGGGTCGGCGCCGCCGAGGGCCGCGTCGTGGTCCATGTGGTGGCCCGGGACACCCGAGCCGGCGGCGGTGCGGTCGTCGACGCCGGCCACGACGAGGCTGTCGCCGCCCCGGCTGACGATCACGTGCCGGTTGTGCAGGGCCTCCCAGCCGAGCGAGGCCATGTGCTCGACCCAGCGCTGCGCCCCGGAGAAGTACTCGTGGTTGCCGGTGACATAGACCCGGGCCAGGGCGGCTCGTACGTCCCCGAGGGGCGCGGCCATCTCGCGGCGCTGGGCCACCTCGCCGTCCGCGATGTCGCCGGTGTGCGCCACGATGTCCGGCTCGAGGGAGTTGACCACCGCGGTCACGCCCCGCGACCAGCGCGCCCGGTCGATCGGGCCGTAGTGCGTGTCGGTCAGCAGCACCACCCGCAGGCCGTCGAGCCCCGCGCCCAGCCGGGGCAGCGTCACGTCGACGCGCTGCACCCGCGAGACGCGCATCGCCTCCCAGTGTCCCCACAGGAGCAGGACCAGCGCGATCACCGCGACCGCCGCCGTGACGATCCGCGAGCGTGCCGGGTCGCCGACGCCGGCGGCCCGCAGCACCAGGCTCAGGACGTTGCCCAGGAGGGACCACACGAGGAGCACCCACACCACGCCGAGCAGCGTGTCGGCGATCCGCGCGGCGCCGTCGCGATGCCGCCCGCCGTGCCCGGAGACCATCAGCAGCGGGAAGGCGGCAGCCGCGGCGGCGAAGACCACGGTGCCGGCCACGAAGACCGGCGTGGGCCAGTCGTTGCCGGACCAGACCAGGGTCCACCACGGCACGCCGAAGAGCAGGGCCAGCACGGCGGCGACGACGAGGGCGAAGCGCGCTGCTCGCCCGGGCCGGCGGCGAGGCCCGGCCTCCACGGTTTCCCCTACGGACACGCCGCCAGTCTGTCACGCCCGGCGCGGCGAGCGGGCCTACGGGCCGAGCCGGCGGAGCACGTCGCCGGGCACGATCAGGTCGGCGCGGTCGCGGGTGGCCTCGATCAGCTGCGCGTTGCGCTCGTCGGTGCCCAGGGCCCACTCCCGGGCGGCGGCCGGCTCCTTGCCGAAGCGGACGTGCCGGGCGATCAGCCGCTCGAGGCGGGTCTCGCGGTCCAGCCCGGCGTACCAGACCTCGGCCACGAGCGGGCGCACGCCGGCCCAGCGGGGATCGTCGAGCAGCAGGTAGTTGCCCTCCGAGACGATCAGCCGCGCGGCCCGGGGCACCGGGATCGCCCCGGCGATCGGCTGCTCCAGCACGCGCTCGAAGCCCGGCGCGTAGATCATGTCGTCGGTGTCCTCGCGCAGCCGGCGCAGCAGGTTCGCGTACCCCAGGGCGTCGAAGGTGTCCGGGGCGCCCTTGCGGCCGCGGCTGCCGAGCCGGTCCAGCTCCACGTCGGCCAGGTGGAAGCCGTCCATCGGCACGTGGGCGACCCCGCCGGGGCTCTCCCGCGAGATCGCCGCGACCAGCTCCTCGGCCAGGGTGGTCTTGCCCGCGGCCGGCGGGCCGGTGATGCCCAGGACGGCCCGCTGCCCGTCACGCACCAGCGCCCGGGCCCGCCGGACGAGATCATCGAACGTCATCCGCCTATCGTGCCCGCCGATCGGCCGGACCGCCGGAGCGATCGCCCGACCCCGCCCGGGTGGCCCGATCCACCCCATCGGGTCGGAAACGCGACGTCCGGGCCGGTACGGCCGTTCGGGCCATGTGCTCCGCCCCGGCACTTCCCGGAAGGTCCAGGTCAGAACCGACTCATTCTGGGGGGAAGACATGTACGTCACGCGTTCCGTCCTCGCCGCCGTTGTCGCGGCCGGCGCGCTCACCGTCTCGCTCGTCCCGGCGCTCACCGCGTCGGCGGAGACCACGGCACAGCCCGAAGCACGCAAGCCACGGCCACCGCTGCTCACGGTCGCCGAGGGGCTCGACAACCCGCGCGGCCTCGCGTTCGCACCGGACGGCAGCCTCTATGTCGCGGAGGCCGGCCGGGGCGGCCGGGGCCCCTGCCAGACCGGGCCGGAGGGGGACAAGGTCTGCTTCGGCCGCTCCGGCGCGATCACGCGGATCCGGTACGGCCACAGCAGGCGCGTCCTCAGCGGCCTCCCGTCCCTCGCCGCCCCGGACGGCAGCCAGGCGGGCGGACCGGCCGACGTGGGCACCGACCGCCGCGGCACGCTGTCGTGGATCGTCGGGCTGGGCGGCGATCCTGCCCTGCGCGACAAGCAGCCCGCCCTGCGCGGCATGGCCAAGCTGTACGAGCGCGGGCGGCGCGGCCCGCAGGCGGTCGCCGACCTCGGCGCGTACGAGCGGCGGGTGAACCCGGACGGCGTCGAGCCCGCCGACACCAACCCCAACGGCCTCGCCGTGGCCCGCGACGGCCGCTACGTCGCCGACGCCGGGGGCAACAGCCTGCTGCGCGTCGACAAGCGCGGCAAGATCCGTACCGTGGCGGTCTTCCCGCAGCGGATCGTGAAGGCGCCCGCGGGTGTCCCGGGCGTGCCGGCGGGCAAGCCGGTTCCGATGCAGTCGGTGCCCACGGCGGCGGTCCAGGGCCCGGACGGCGCCTGGTACGTGTCCGAGCTCACCGGCTTCCCGTTCCCGGCCGGCCAGGCGCGCATCTACCGCGTCGAGCCCGGCGGGAAGCCCCGCGTGTACGCCACCGGGCTGACCAACGTCATCGACCTCGCCTGGGGCCCGGGCGGCCTCTACGCGCTGGAGATCTCGCACAAGGGGCTGCTGTCCGGCGACGACACCGGCGCCCTGGTCCGCGTCGGCCGGCACGGCACCACGGTCGTCGCGTCCGCCGGGCTGCACGCGCCGGGCGGCGTCGCGATCAAGGGCCGCGACGCGTACGTGACGAACAACGGCACCTCGGCGCGCACCGGCACCGTCGTCAAGATCCGCCTGTAGCGGCTACGTCGAAGGGCGCGTCACCGCGGAGGTGACGCGCCCCGGCCGGTCGGCGTTGCCGCGCGCGACCGGCCCGTCCCGCACCTCCCGGTCCGGGCACCGGGCAGCGGGACGCGAGTTCCGGGGGGCCTTACATCCCCAGCCGCAGCGCGGTGACGCCGGCGGGGGAGTGCGGCCGGGCGATGCCGCGGATCAGATCGGAGTGCACCGACCCGGGCAGCTGGGTGCCGAGTGCGCACAGGGCCGGCCACAGGTCGAGCACGTCGCGGTGGCTCAGCGCGCCGACGCCGATCATCAGCCCGTTCACGGCCGACGGGGTGCGGACCAGCTCCGCGCACAGCTCCATGCGCCACACCGGGTCCTCGACGTTGGCGGCCAGCTCACGGGCGATGCGGTTGGTGGCGGCGCAGCTCTCCTCCGGCGCGGCGTGCCGGCCCGCGGAGGAGGCGGCGAAGGCGGGCACCGGTCGCACGGCGACGCCCAGCCGCAGCGACAGTTCGGGCAGCGACAGCGTCTCCAGCCCGAAGGCGCAGGTGTCGCACATCCGCTGGTACGTGTCGGCGTGCACGTTGACGGCCTCGCCCGGACAGCCCTCGCCGGAGCGGCAGTCGGTGTCCATGACGATCTCGGCCAGCCGGCCGGACTCGTCGAAGCGGCCGATGCCGAAGAAGGGGTCGGGGGTCTCGCGGTAGCGGGCCAGGGCGGCCCGCTCGCTGCCGTAGGCGTCGGGGTCGATGCCGATGCGGGGGACGCCGTGCTGCGCGTGGAGGTGGATGAGACGAAACATCCTGGTCACTCCCGGGGGTGAGGGAACGCTGCGCCCCCAGGTACGGGCGGCGGGCCCTCCAAGGTTCACTCCTCACCGTGAGTGAACGAAAATTTTCCGCCGTGCCGGTCAGGGACGACCCGGAGCAGATCAAATGTGACTGTATGTAGTGCGTAGATGGCGCCCGTGATCACCACGAGCATCCCGGCGAGCACGGCCGTCAGCGTGCCGTCCAGCGCGTGCCACGCGGCCGGCAATGCCGTGGCGCCGAGGACGAGCGCGGCCTCGGCGCCGGACTCCATCCAGCGGCGTGCGGTTCCGCTCGCGGGCGAGGTCATCACAGTCATGGCGGTCACTCTGCCGACCGGGGCGCCCGCGGCACCTCCCTCCGGAGCCGGAGTTCCGGCTATGCCTTTCGGTGGAGGTCCGCCAGCCAGTGACCGCTGCCGATGCCTGGTGGCCGGGTGGTGGACACGCCGAAAAACGCGCCGTAACGTTGTCTGAGCGGCGCAAACACGCCGCGGCACGGGCCCGGGACCGGCATCGCCCCGGCCGGGGATCTGACCGAAAATGGTCATGCTGCCGAGCGTGGGGGAGAGTTGCGGTGACCGTCTGGCACCTGCCGGCGCTGATGTACCACTCCGTCTCCGCCGTCGACGGCCCCCTGCACGACCTCGCCGTCCCGCCCGCGCGCCTCGCCGAGCAGCTCACCGCGCTCACCGCCGCCGGCTACCGGCCCGTCGGGCTCACCGAGGCCCTCGACCTGCTCGACGAGGGCTGCACCGACCGGCTCGTGGCGGTCACCTTCGACGACGGCTACCGCGACTTCCTCACCCAGGCGGTCCCGGTGCTCACCGAGGCGGGCGCCGGCGCCACGCTCTACGTCTCCGTCGGCCACCTCGGCGACCACGCCGGCTGGCTCGGCCGGCACGCCCCGGCCTTCGGCAAGCTGCTCACCTGGGACGAGCTCGCCGAGGTCGCCGACGCCGGGGTCGAGATCGCCAACCACAGCCTCGTGCACCACCCGCTCGACGTGCTGCCCGCCGCGCAGCTGCGCGAGGAGGTCACCCGCAGCAAGGACGAGCTGGAGCAGCGGCTCGGGCGGCGGGTGCGCGGGTTCGCGTACCCGCACGGCTACAACGGCGCCAAGGTGCGCGCGGCCGTGCTCGCCGCCGGCCACGACAACGCCACCGAGGTCGGGCGGCGCATGCACACCCCGGCCGAGCGGCGCTTCGCCGTCCCCCGCTTCCAGCCCACCCCGGACATGACCGGCGCCGACCTGGTCGCCGTCGTGGGCGGGGGCGGCTCGACGCTCGTCCCCCGGGTCAAGCGGGCGGCCCAGCCCGGCTGGCGGGTGGTCCGCCGGGTGGCGCGCGCCGCCGGCCGGAACCTGACATGAGAGGTACGCACCGGAAGCCGGCCCGGCTCACCCGGCGCCACCTGCTCGGGCTCGCGGCCGTCGCGGCGGTGCCGGCGGCCGGGGCGTACGGCGTCCAGCGGCTCCGGGCCGACCAGAAGCCCGCCGAGGCGCACACCGAGGTGGCCGTCCCCGTGGTCTCCGCCTCGGCCGTGCCCAAGGCGGTCCGCGCGAGCGGGGGCACGGTGCCGTTCCGCAGCGGCAAGGCGCTGCTGGGGGCGTACCTGGATCTGTCGGGTCTGACCCAGGCGCAAGCCCTCGCCCTGCGCAAGCGGCAGACGGGCCGCGACGAGCGGATCGTGCAGGTCTTCTTCGACTTCTACGACACCCTGCCGACCCGGGTCGCCGGCCTGCCGGAGCACGCCTTCCCGATGGTCTCGTGGCGCGGCACGTCCTACTCCGAGATCACGACCGGCAAGAGCGACGACCTCATCGCCAGGGCCGCCCGCCGCCTCAAGGCCCACGACCGGCCGGTGCTGCTGCGCTGGGCCTGGGAGATGAACGGCGACTGGTACAAGTGGGGGCCCTTCAACAACGGCAACGACAACAAGGGCTTCATCGCGTCGTGGCGGCGCATCCACGACATCTTCGCCGACGAGGGCGCCGACAACGTCTCCTGGGTCTGGAGCCCCAACTGGAACTCCGTGCCGGCGCGCGACTGGAACACCTTCGAGGCCCTCTACCCGGGCGACAAGTACGTCGACTGGGTCGGCGTCTCCGGCTACAACCTGCACAAGGAACGGCCGGAAACCCTTTTCGACCCGATCTACCAGGCCTTCGGCACCCGTAAGCCGATCATGATCTGCGAGGTCGGCGCGGTCGACCGCGGCGGCACCACCAAGGGAGAATGGATCACCCTCCTCGCCGACTGGGTCGAGAAGCGCCCCGCGGTGGGCGCGGTCGTCTTCTTCGACACCGACACCCACCCGGGGTACGACGAGAAGTGGCGCATCGACACGAACCCCGACAGCCTCGCCGCCTACGTCGCACTCAGCAAGCGGGCCCGCTTCTCGGGATGAGGGTCACTTGCGGCCGGCGTAGCGAAGGACCTCCTCCTGGGTCAGCGGGCTCCGGGGATGGTGGCTGAGGCACAGCGAGGTGCGCACCTTGCCGAAGGCCGAACCCTCCGGTGCGACGTAGAACTCACCGCCGCGTAGCTGCGAGATCCCGGGCAGATCCCCGCCCTTGGCCCGCGCCACCTCCCGGGCGGCCTCGATCTGCACCGGCGCGTTGAGCAGGCCGAAGAACTGCGTGGCGGCGTTGCCCGGGATCTGATTGTGCAGGCCCTTCGGCGACTGGGTCGCGAAGATCAGGCCGAGGCCGTACTTGCGCGCCTGGGAGGCGAGCGACAGGGTGCTGCCGGTGCAGGCGGTCATCGCGCCGGACGGCGCGAAGGTCTGGGCCTCGTCCATCACGAACAGGCCGCCCAGCGGCCGGTCGCCGGCCGGATGCCGTTTGATCCACGCGAACAGGGCCAGCTGGAGCTGATTGACGAAGCTCTGCTTCTGATCGTCGCCGGGCAGCCCGATCAGGCTGATCACGGACACCCTGGCGCGCTTCCCCTCCGCCGGAGTGAGCAGTTCGCCCGGGTCGACCGGCTCCCCGGCCCCGCCGAACAGCGGGTCGATCACTGTCGCAGCGGTCAGCGACTGGCCCAGCTCCGACGCGATCCTGATGGCGTCGGTCCCGAACGCACTGGCGGAGGCGGGCAGGTCGACGAGCATGCCGATGAAGCCGCGCAGCGTGGTCTCCCGGTGGCGGCGGGCATAGAAGACCAAGGCCTCCTTCAGGACCGCGCGGCCCTTCTCCGCCTTCGCGCTGCGCCCGTCCACCTTGGCCCGCGGCGCCAGGGCGGCAAGGGTCGCGTCGATGGCGGCGTCGAACTCGTCGGCGTCGCCGACCAGGGGCCGGAAGTCCGGGAGCGGCTGGAAGGCGATCGGCCGGCCCGCCGAACGACGCGGCGTGTAGATCACCACATCGGTGCTGTCCCGATACTCCCGCGCCTTTTCCGCGTCGCCGGGGCGCCAGGCCGCCGGTGGCTCCGGCCACGGCTCCCCGAGACGGGCGAGGTCGTTGTTGGGGTCGAGCACGATCGTCGACACGCCCTGCAAGGCGCACTCCTCGATGATGCGGCGCAGCAGCACGGTCTTGCCCGAACCTGATCCGGCGAAGATCGCGGTGTGTTTGCGGAGCGCCTCGAGCTCGACCGTCACCGGCTGCGCCGTTTCCGGCGCGATACCCAGGGTGATGACGGGTCCGCGCGGCGCTGCGGGTCCGCGCGGCGTCGCGGGTCCGGCCGGCGCGGGGACCGGAGGCGGGCCCGGCAGCCCCGGCCCGGCGTCCGCCAGGGCCTCTCGCAGGAATCCGACTCCCGCGGTCGGCTGCCGGGCCACCAGCCAGGCCGGCAGCTCCGGCGGCGCCTCGACGAACAGCTCCCGCAGCGCCGCCAGGATGCGCAGGTCCTCGTCGCTCACCGGCAGGCGCCGCCCACCGGCCTGCTCGAAGGCCGCCACCGCTTCCCGGTTCTTGACGCCCCGCGGCCACTCGGCGTTGCGGAGGAAGAACAACCGCCGATGACGTACGCCGCCGGCCAGCCCCGCCTCGGTGCAGCCCGCCCGCACCCGGTTCAGCACGGCGTTGGCGTGGTAGCCCGGCGAGATGCCGCGGAATCCCCAGTGCTCCTGGACTTCCGCCTCCTCGTCGATGGTGCGGCGCAATCGCGCGTGCAGCGCCGGTCTCGTGCTCGGGGGCGGGTCCTGCTCGAAGTGCTGACCGGTGTCCCCGCGCTCCGCGATCCAGGCCCGCAGGCCGGCCGACAGGAGGCCGGGAAGCTTGGCGTCCTCGGCGGTGGTGCTGAAGACGTCGTCGACGACCGCGGCCGCCTTGAGCTCGGCGAACCGCTGGTCGATCCCCGCCAGGCCGGCGTCCGGCGGCCGGGGAGGGGCGGTTTTGCCGGCGGCGGGCTCGTGGGAGGTCCGGAGGTCCATGAGTTCCGTCACGACGCCGCTGGCCACACACGTACGGATGTGGTTGTCGACGATCTGCAGGAGCTCGCGCGGTTTGTAGTCCGCTGCGGCCTCGAACGCTTCCGTCCGCACCGGCCAGGTCGGATAGGGCGCGACGAAGCCGGCTGCGTCGTAGTGCGGTTGCAGGCGCCGGGCAACCAGTTCCCGGCCGACCGCCGGGGCCGGCACCGACCCGAGATGCCGGCGCGCGACGAAGCGGTCCTGCACCGAGGCGATCGCGTACCGCTGGATCACCTCCCAGGTCGCGTGCTGGGCGGCGATCACGACCAGGGTCCTGCGCATGCGCTCGCGCAGGTCCATCAGCCCGTTGGCTGTCTGATCGAGCTGCAGCGAGTCCTGCCACTCAGCGCTGCGCCCGGCCCGCATCGCGTTGGCGAGCGGGGCCAGCAGCCCGTCCACCTGATCCACCGCGACCACGGACGGGCCGGTCAGCGACAACAGCCAGGACAGCTCCGCGACCACCCGGTCCGGCGGGTGCACCTCGCGGGGCAGCCCCCAGGGCGAGCGCTCGCCCGGCTCGCACTCCTCGCCGGACTGGAGGAAGTTGCTGCCCACCTCCTGGGACCGGAAGTCCCCGGCGTTGGCGAGCGCCAGGGCCCGCAGGGTGTGCCGGCACTCCATGGCGACGTGGGGCGAATGCTTGTGCAGGGCGGTCAGGAGCGCTTCGACGGCCGGGCGCCGCAGGGTCTCCGCGCCGATGAGCTGCTGCCGGTCCGCGAAGGGAACCCCGGTCAGCAGGGTGAGCCGGCGCATGAACACCTGGGCCTGCGTCTCGTGCCCGTCGACCCGGCGAGCCAGGCCGGTCAGCATCGAGTGCGCCACGCTGTGCCAGAAGCGTGGCCCGTCCAGCAGGCCGACCAGGAAGAAGTAGCCGTCCTGACCCTGCACCTGCTCGCGGACCCAGCCCAGCAGATGGGTCTTGCCGGTGCCCCGCTGGCCCTGGACCACGATCCCGACCGGGCTGCCCGCGTCGCTGTCCCGGGCGTCGCCGATGGCGTCGAGAATACCGGCGGCCACCTCCCGGTTGAGGGTGTCCACGTGGAACTCGGATCGGCGCCACACGTCGTCCGCGGTCGGCGTCACGTTGATCCGCAGGCCGGTGAGTGCCTTGAGCGCGTCGGTCACATGTCCTCGATCATCAGCACGTGGTGGTCACGGTTGCCGATGACGACCGCGGCGTCCCGGTCCCGGGTCGTCAGCCCCTTCTGATTGGTCTCCTCCTCGACGAGGACCCCCGGCATGCGCGCCAGCAGCCTGAGCACGCCGTCGAGTTCGGCCCTGGTCAGATCGGGCAACCGGTCGCGCAGGTCGGCGAGCCCGATCCAGCCGCCGGCCGGTTCCGCCAGCTCCCGGTACGCCCGGCGGACCCGCTTGTCGATCTCGTCCGCCGCCGGACGGGCCCGCGCCGCCGGTATCGCCGGGGCCGCCCCCTGACCGGCCTCAGCCCTGCTGTTCTCGGGCTCGCGCCGGTCGTCACCGGGCTGGTCTCCGAGCACCTGGGCCAGGCTGTGCCCGGTCCGGTAGAGATAGTGGCCCAGCCGCCGGAGCACCGCGTACAACGCCTGCCCCGCCGAGCCGGAGCCGCGCGGGACCTCCCGGGTCAGCTCCTCGCGGCCCCAGTACCAGCCGTTCTCGGCCAGCGAGAAATGGAACGAGTTCTTCTCCTTGCGGCATTCGATCAGCTTCGCGTCGACGAGTTTGAGCCGCGACTTCCCGGTGAGCTTCAGGCTCGGCGCATACCTTTCCTCGATCTGTTTGTTGGACAGCTCGCCGTTCTCGGCCAGCAGGATCAGCAGCAGGGCGCGTTCCGCCAGGGAGAGGGTCAGGTCAGGCATGCGTGTACCTTTCGTGAGGCGCGGTCCGGCGGCCGTCGAGGAATTGACGGAGCTGCGACACGACCAGGTCGAGATGCCGGACGACCTGGGCGTTGGTGAAGCGCAGGACCGCATATCCGGCGAGCTGCAGTTGCACGTCGCGCTGCCGGTCGCCGGCGAACTGCTCCGGGTCCCGGTGCTCCGGCCCGTCGATCTCGACGACGCATCGCTCGGCGCGCCAGAGGAGGTCGACGCGGATCGGATTGGTGAGCGGATGGGCCTGGTAGTGCTGGTTCCACTCGCGCCCGGCGGCCCACTCGGCGCCGGCGAGTGCGGCCTCCAGCGACTGCTCGGCCCGGCTGGCCGGATGGGGTCGTCCCGCGACCGCGGGGTAACCGATCGGGTCGGACACGTCGTCGTCCGCGTCGTCGGCCGGCGCGACGCCGGCGACCGGCGGCCGGAAGGCGACGCGCACCACGTCGTCGATCGAGCCGAGGTCGTTGCCCGTGAACCAGATCCCGAGGCCGCCACAGTCGGCGAGCCAGCGCCCGGCCGCGATCAGGGCCCGCTCGTTCTCGGGCGTCAAGGCGGCCGGCAAGGCGAACGCGAGCGCGGTCCGGCTCCGGCCGAAGCTGTGCGCGATCACCCTGGCCAGTCCGGCCGCGCGCAGCTCCGGCGTGAAGCGGCCGGGCGTGGTCAGGCCGAGCAGGGCCCGCTCGGCCAGGTCGGCGAGAAAGGGTCCGAAGTGGCCGCCGGCAACCCCGTCGCGCAGCGCGATCGAGCGTACGGCCACCGCTCCGGCACCCGCCGGGTCCTCGATCGCCGCGGCGGCCGGCAGCCAGGCCGGATACAGCTCCCGGGCGACACGGTCCAGCCGGTGCAGCAGGTCGTCGACGAGCGGGGCGGTCCGGCGTGGTGCGACGGGCTGGTACGTGATGACGGCCGGCGCCCCGGCGGGGAGCAGATCCGTCGCCCCGCCCGGCGCCTTCCAGCCGTCGATGACAATCGGTTGATCGAGAGGTAAATCCGTCCAGGCTTGCGCCACGCCACGTCCCTTGTGTCACGAGTCGACCGATTGTTCTGCGTCGGCCGAGATCGAGACAAGGGCATTCCATCGGTCGGGTTCGCCGGGAGAGCCGAAAAAGCAGTCCGGGTGATTTTCCCGCCCGTCCGGAATGGTGCCGCCGGGGTGGGGGCGGCTCAGTGCGCGGTGATGCCGCTCGCCTTCTCCGCGGCCTCGACCGCGTTGCGGAAGAGCATCGCCACGGTTGTCGGGCCCACGCCGCCGACCCGCGGGGTCAGGGCGCCCGCCACGGAGGCGACCTCCTCCGCGACGTCGGGCAGCAGGCGGCGGCCCTCGTAGCGGACTCCCGCACCGATCACGGTGGCGCCCGGCTTGACGTGCTCCGGCTGGATGATGCCCGGCACGCCCGCCGCGGCGATCAGGATCTCGGCGCGCCGGGTGTAGCGCTGCCAGTCCGGCACGCCCGTGTGCACGACGGTCACGGCGGCGTTGGCCGTGGGGCGCTTCTGCGACAACAACATGGCGAGAGGCCGGCCGATCGTGGCGCCGCGGCCCAGGATGACGACCTCGCGCCCGGCGACCGGGATCTCGTAGTGCGCGAGCAGCGCCTCGATGCCCGCCGGCGTGCACGGGCGCGGCCCCGGCAGCCCCACGGACAGCCGCCCCAGGTTGAGCGGGTGCATCCCGTCGACGTCCTTGTCGGGGTCGACGGTCATCAGCGCCGCGTCGTAGTCGATGTGCGCCGGCGGCGGATACTGGATGAGCAGCGCGTGCACCGACGGGTCGGCGTTGAGCCGGTCGATGACCCGGTGCAGGTCGTCCTGCGTCGCCCCGGCGGGCAGATGCTCGTGCGGCGAGACGAAGCCGAGCTCGCCGGCCTGCCGCTGCTTGATCCGGATGTAGCCGGCGCTCGCGTCGTCGTCCCCGACCAGGATCGTGGCGAGCGACGGCTGCACGCCGCCCTCCTTGAGCTTCGCCACCCGCTGGGCCACATCCGCGAGCACCGCGTCCGCCACGGGCTTGCCGGGCAGCAACCGCGCCTCAGAGCTTTCGACCATGCGCCCCAGTATGCCCGCCGCCCCCGCCGCCCGCCGACTCCGTCACCTCAACGCAGGACCTCGGCGAGCTCCGCCTCGAGCAGGGCGGTCACGTGCTGCTGGCGATCGCTGCCGGCCGGGATGCCGCGGCTCGGGCCCTCGGCGAGCATCAGCGTGTAGAGGTGCAGGCGGTAGAGGCCCAGCCGGACCCGCGCCGCGTCGTCCACCACCAGCCCCGTGGCCGCCCGGTAGCCGCGGAGGAAGGGGTGGCCCGGGTCGTCCTCGATGCGGTGGAAGAGGGCGGGGGAGACCAGGTCGAGCAGCGGGTCGCCGTAGAGGAAGCGCTCGCCGTCGACGAGGCCGGACAGGTGGTCGTCCTCGACGAGGACGTTGCCGTCCCAGAGGTCGAAGTGCAGCAGTGCCGGGCGGGTCACGACGGCCAGGGCGGAGCGGTGGCGGTCGATCGCCGGGCGGATGCCGTCGGGCAGGGGCACTTCCCAGTCCTGGGCGTCGGCCAGCAGATCCTCCATGACGGCGCGGTAGGCGGTCGGCCAGTCGGGGCCCGAGGCGCGCTTGCCGGTGTAGCCGAAGTGCGGGCCGGTCAGCTCGTGCACCCGGGCCATGACGCCGCCCAGCTCCTCGCGGGCGGCGCCGGACGACACCTCGGTGAGCGGCCGGCCGGGCAGGAAGGACGTGACGATCCAGTCGTCCGTCGCGGCGAGCACCGACGGCACCGGGGCGAGCCCGGCGACGGCCCGGAAGTAGTCGGCCTCGGAGGTGATCATGCCGGCCTCGTACCTGAGCAGGCGGGCCGACGCCGGCGGGCCGACCTTGACCACCACCTCGCGGCCGTCCGCGAGCGTCGCGCGCCACACGGCGGCGAAACCACCCCCGGACAGCTCGGCCGCGCCGGTCACCGCGCTGCCGAGGGCGGGGGAGATCAACTGATCGACGGTACGCGCGTCAAGAACGCGCTGAGTGGGAGAGCGCACGCCACATTGTGCGTCACTCGGTCGCCGCGATCGAGACAGTTCTATAGGCGGAGTCGTCGCCGGAGCGGTAGAGCCCGATCGTGACCCGGTTGTCCGCGGGCACCGTGACGGTCTCGGTCCACTCGCCGTCGGCGTCGATCGTGATCTGGCGGGAGGCCTTCGTGTCGCCGGCGACCGGGCTGACCGTCACCTTGTACGGGGCGTCCTCGTCCAGCAGCCCGGTCGCCTTGAGCACCACCGTGCGGTTCCCGTCGGCGTCCGCGGGCGCGGGCGGCGAGGCGGACAGCGTGGTGACCGTCGTGCCGTAGGTGGACCGGGACGTGCTCAGCGACAGCCAGCCCGCGCCGCCGAGGATGGCGACGACCAGCACCAGGGGCAGCAACTGGCGGATCAGCTTCCGGCGCTGGGCCCGGTCCCGCGCGGCGACCGTGGCCTCGTCCTCCGGCGGCACGACCTGCATCATGATCGTGTGCGCCTCGGCCATGCCGGGCACCTCCTGCGCGCCGCCGGAAGCGCCCCCCGGGCCGCCGGAAGCGCCGCCCCGGCCACCGCCCGGGCCGCCGCCGGAAGCGCCGCCCGGGCCGCCGGACGGTCTGCCGCCGGAAGTGCCGGCCGGGCCGGCGGACGAGGCGGCCCCCGGCGCGGCGGCCACGCGCGCCGGGCGGATGTCGCCCGTGCTGGTGACGTCCTCCGCGGCGCCGCCCGTCGAGCGCAGCCGCGGGATCGTCGTGGCGATCAGCGCCAGCACGGTCACCCCGGCGGTCAGGGCGGTCCAGCTGACCCGGCCGAGGGGGGCCCGGCAGACGTACAGGAGGAGGCCGCCGAGCACCAGGGTGGCGAGGCTGAGCGCCGGGGCGAGCACGGTGCGTTCGATGCGGGTCAGGACGCGTACCGGGAAAAGGGCCTGGGTCAGCGCCGCACCCGGCAGCAGGAAGCCCAGCAGCAGGCCGCCCGCCACCGCGAAGGGGCGCGGGGTGAAGAGCACGAGCAGCGCGGAGACCAGCGTGGCGGCGGCGACGGCCCGGGTCAGGAGGCGGTTCACAGGTTCCCCATCCGGTAGATGCGGACGGTGCCGTTGTCGTAGAGCCGGTCCACCTCGGGCAGCGTGTCGAACTTGCCGAGCTGCGTGCTGGTCAGCGGCGACGTGATCGAGCCGGCGTGCGGGTCGTTCTCGAAGTACGCCTCGTCCTGCGGCAGCAGCTCGCCGAGCCGCTTGTCCACGACCAGGTACTGGATCTGCAGGTCGCTGACGAGCTGCTCGTCCTCGAGGCTCCACGTGGTGGCGTAGTACAGGGTGCCGACCTCGCGGACCGGGTCCTGCCGCCCGTACGTGGAAGCCAGCGACACCGACGTGATGTCCCCACCCACCCGGTTGCCGTGGCCGAGGGTGTCGCGCTCCCAGTAGGCGGCGCTCACCCCGTACACGTCGACCGAGCGCTCGAAGGCGCCCGCCAGATAGGGGCCCGGCAGGATCGACCCGATCGGGGGCCAGCCGCCCGCCCGCGCGCCGATCATCAGGATCGTGATCATGAGTGAGCCGGCGGCGACGCGGCTGTAGAGGTTCCAGTTGCCCGGCGCCACGTAGTCGATGGCCGGCGCCGCCGCCCGCCAGTGCCGCTTGCCGTCGGCGTCCTTGGCCGGGATCAGCTGCACGCCCCGGACCAGCGCGATCGCCGCGACGATCGAGATCGGCACGTAGGTGAAGGTCGACAGGCGCCCGGCGATCTCCGGGCCGTTCTGGCCGAGGAAGCGCACGCCGTTGCCCGCGAAGAAGATCGCGCCGCCGGCGATCGCGGCCCAGCGCCACGGGTCCCGGTCGGAGCGCTGCAGCATGTCCCGCAGCAGCGCCAGGTAGAGCACGAACAGCCCGAGCAGCCCGATGCCCTGCAGCGCCAGCTGCCCGATGCTCACCGAGGCGGTCGTGGAGGAGGCCTCCGACGTGCCGGCGACGAGGTTCCGTACGGTCTCGACCACCTGGTCGATCGGCGCCTCGAGATAGCTGACCACGTCGGTCGCCACGGTGCCGATCCACAGAGCGACAACGGCAACAGCGATTCCCGGTACGACCAGAGCACTCCAGCGGCGCGGCTTCTGCAGCACCAGCTCCACCACGGCGAGCAGCAGCAGCGTCAGCACCAGCGCGAACGCCGTCACGTGGTGGCTGACCGTCGTCACGACGATCGAGGCGACGGCGACGGCGAGGAACTGGGGGCCGCCCCCGCTGCGCCAGCGCCGGGTCGACCACACGGTCAGGATCAGGAACGGCAGGGCCGCGGTCTGGTACAGGTAGCTGGAGTTGAAGAAGAGATAGTGCAGGGCGGTCGCGTACGTGGCGCAGCAGACGCCGGCGACCGCGGGGGAGCGGCTCGCCCGCAGCACGACCGCGAACATCGTCGCCACGAACACGAGCCGGGCCACGCCCGCCACGACGATGCCCGCCGCCTCCACCGGGAGCCCGGTCAGCGACGCGATCGCCGCGCCCATCTCGGCCAGGCCGGGGAAGTGCACGGCCGGGGGCAGCGCCGGGTTCGGCTGGAAGAGCTTGCCGGTCTCCAGGATGATCGTCGTGCCCAGCCAGTGCTGCAGCTCGTCCGGGAAGCGGAACTGCTCCGGGCTGTAGAACCACTTCAGCAGGTACTGGTTGAGGCCGAGCCCCATGACCAGCAGGAACGACTCGGCGGCCCCGGCCATGCGCCGGCTGAGCAGCCGGACGACGACCGGGGTGAAGACCACGACCTGACCGATCCAGTACGCGATGGTCGCGTTGCCGGTGCCGATGCGTCCCCCGGCGTAGGCGAGCGCCACCATGAGCACGCCCAGCGCCGACATGACCAGGACCACGGGGGCGTGGCCGAACTCGAGCGGCGGCCGGCGGCGCGCCGGGCGCGGGGGCCGGGCGGGATCCTTGACGGGCGCCGGGGCGGACTCCGCCGGGGCGGCCGCGGCCTGCTGGGTGCCGGGCACGACCGGGATGATCGCGGTGACCGCGGGCGCCTTCGCCGGCGTGCGGATGACCTGCGTCTCGTCGCCGGAGGCCGGGGCCGTGGGCCTGGCTTTCGCGGTGGCCCCGCCGGCCGGCCGGGCTTTCGCGGTGGCCTCACCGGCCGGGCGGACTTTCGCGGTGGCCTCGCCGGCCGGGCGGGCTTTCGCGGTGGCCTTGGCGGCGGGCGCGGACGGGCGGATGACCTGGGTCTCCTCCGCGCTGTCCGGCTTCGCCACGCGGCTGGTCGTGCCGGTGGGCAGCCGGATGACCTGGGTCTCCTCGGCCGGCTGCCCCGCGACGGCCGGCTCGTCGGGCCGCTCCGGCAGGGCGACCGTTCTGTCCGGGTCGTCGGCGGGCGGCCGGAGCACGGCGGTCGCATCCGGCGCCGGGATGACAGCGGTCTTCTCCGGGTCGTCCGGCGAGGCGGGCGGGTCGGACGCGTTCAGCATGCGCCCGCCGCTTCGCTCGTCGCCGCGGCCGTCCGGAAGTCCGTCCTCTGCACCATATGCTCCGAGAATGCCCCGCTTCTCGGGTGATTGTCCGGTGAACTGCACGATCAGCGGCTGACCTCGGCGCGAACCTTGGCCCGGGCGGCCCGGCGGCCCTTCAGGTAGAGCCGGGGGCCGGCCAGCATGCCCCGCTTGTTGGCGCCCAGCAGCTCCCGCGGAAAGTCGTCCCGCAGCGTCGACACGCGCAGGCTGTCCTTGCCGGTGAGGTCGCGCAGCGCGCCGGGCACGAGCTTGAGCAGCGGCCAGAGCAGCGCGGGCCGGCCGAGCAGCAGGCTCGTGTACGCGGCGGTCAGCCCGGCGCCGTACCCGATCATCTGCTTGCGCAGGCCCGCCAGGTCGCGCCGGTGGTAGTGGTGGGTGACCGCGGTCGGCTGGTAGACGATCGTGCCGCCGTCAACGAGCACCTTGGTGAAGGCGAGGGTGTCCTCGGAGCCCATGGCCGGCGTGCCGGCGCCGAGCGCGTTGTCCCAGCCGCCGATGCGCTCGATGACGCCCGGCCGGAAGGTCATGTTCGCCCCGGTGCCGAAGGGCGGCAGCGGATAGAGCGGGCTCTGCACGTGGGCGGTCGCCGGGCTGAACGTGTCGGGCCGGAAGCCGCGCCCCTTGCTGTGCCCGCCGAACTGCTCGAACCACAGCTGCGCCTGCGTCTCCAGCTCGGCCGGGACGATCACGCCGGAGACGACGTCCGCCTCGGGGTGGTCGGCGAAGGCGCGGGCGATCTCGGCCAGCCAGTGCGGGTCCGCGTACTCGTCGTCGTCGATCCAGGCGAGGATCTCGCCGGGCGCGGCGGCCTGCGCGGCGTTGCGGGCGAAGGACAGGCCGGCCTTGCGCTCGACCAGGTAGTCCACCGGGCCGCGGCGGGCGGCCGAGCGGACGACCTCGGCGGTCGCGTCGGTGGCCGGGGCGTTGTCGACGACCAGCACCCGGAAGTCGGGGTACTGCTGCGCGAGCAGGCTGTCCAGGCAGCGGGCCAGCGCGCCGGGCCGCTCGCGGGTGCAGACGACGACGGTGATCCGCGGGGCGTTCCGGAGCACCTCGCGGCGGCGGGCCAGGAAGGCGGGCTCGGCGGCGGGCGTGATGCCGTCCACCGGCGCGCCGGCGAGGCCTCGCGACGCCAGCTCGTCCGCCAGCTCGCTCTCGATCGCGCGCTGCAGGTCCGTGGGGGCCAGACCGTTCGCCGGTACGGGCACCAGCACCGTGCCCAGCGGCTCGGTGAACAGCCGGACCAGGGCCCACGCCCGCTCGATCCGCCGCCCGTCCGCGCCCGTGGCGGGCACCGCGGGCAGCGGCTGGGCCAGGTCGAGGTCGAGGACGACCGCCGGGCGGTTCTCCTCGAGGACCGGGGCCTCGACGGCGGTCATCGGGCCACCTCCGCGCTGACGACGGGACGGGGGGCGCGGCGGGCGGCCACGGTCTCGACGGCGCCGCCCCAGCCGGCGGCGGCAACCCCCACGAGCACACCCCCGGCCTTCAGTACGTGGTTCACGCCGCGACCGCGCACGGCGAGCCCGAGGTTGCGGGCGACCGCCCCGGGCAGCGACTTCAGGTAGCTCTGCTCCGAGCCGAGGCTCTTCGACCCGTCGAGCAGCCCGGCCATGGCGACCTTGCCCCGCCCCTCGGCGTAGCAGCGGCGCACGAACCAGGGGAAGGTCGAGCTCGCGGCGGGCACGTCGTGGCGGAGGCGGGCCTCGGGGACGTACATCCAGTGGCCGCCGTCCTGGGCGCTCATCCGCAGGCACAGCTCGGTGTCCTCGGGGCGGTTCTGCTTGCCCAGCTTGCCGAAGCCGGTGCGGAAGCCGCCGACCGCCAGGAACGGCTTGCGGCGCACCACCATGCCGGCCGACCACACGTTGCGCACCGGCGACATGGTCGTCGGCATGCCGCGGTAGGACCCGCCGACGGCCCAGAGGAACTCCTCGGGCATCCAGCGCGGGGCGCCGCGCTCCCACTCGGGGTCGATCGCGTTGCCGGCGCCGACCACCCGCGGGTCGGCGAACGCGGTCAGCATCGTCGCCAGCCACTCCGGGCCCATCGTCACGTCGTCGTCGAGGAACGCGATGAGCGAGGTCGACGTGTGGAAGGCGCCGGTGTTGCGGTTGCCGGAGACGCCCTGGGCGTACAGGTTCTCGAGCACCGTCACGCCGGCCAGGTCGCGGCGGGCGCGGCGGAACAGGGCCGGGTTGTGGTCGACCACGAGGACGATCTCGGCGGGCGCGACGGTCTGCGACTTGGCGGCCGCGACGGTCCGGACGATCGACGCCCAGCGCCGTTCGGTGTGGCACGGGATGACGATGCTGACGGCGGGGCGGGGGGTGGATTCCACGCTGGGTACCTCTCGGGCGGGTCTGCGGTGGTGCACGCGGGGCGGCTGCGGGGGCTCAGCCGGCGCCTTGTCCCTCGCCGCGGTGTGCGGCGGGGCCGGGCAGCGGGGTCCGGTCGCGCGGCGGGGGCGGGCGGGGGCTCAGTCCTCGCTGGTGACGCGGGAGTGGCGGGGGCGGGCGGCGCGCTGGTCCTCGCGACGCAGGCTGCCCCGGTTGACGTTGGCGATGTGCATGCGCGGGTCGGTGTCGGCGGCGCTGCCCGCGGCCGGGGCGCGGTTGACGACCCGGTTGAGGGCGTGCGCCGGCGGGGTGTTGCCGGTGCCGGGGCGCTGGTGCACGATCACGCCGGAGCGGTTGGCGCCCGTGCGGCGCATCCGGCGCATCCGGCCGTACTCGCTGAAGATGGTCCGCAGCACGCGGAAGCCGTCCCGGAAGGTGTTGAGGTTGCTCTGCCCGTGGATGCGGGCGTGCTCGACGCTGCCGACCTCGCCGACCCGCATGCCGTCGGCGGCGGCCCGGATGTTGATCATGGTCTCGATCTCGAAGCCGTCGCCCCAGAGCTTGGAGCCGTCGGTCGGGCGCGGCAGCGCGACGTCGGGCAGGTCCAGCGTCGGCACGACCCGCGCCCAGAAGGCGTTGTAGCCGTAGCAGAGGTCGGTGAACCGGGTGCCGAAGAGCACGTTGACGACCAGGTTCAGCCCGTCGTTGCCGAGCTTGCGCAGCTTGGTGATGTCGTGGCTGTGCCCGCCGTGCGAGAAGCGCGAGCCCTTGACGAAGTCGGCGCCGTCGGTCAGCTGCGCCACGAAGAGCGGGATCTCGCCCGGGTCGGTGGACCCGTCGGCGTCGATCATCACGATGATGTCGCTCGTGCAGGCGGCGAAGCCACAGGCCAGGGCGTTCCCCTTGCCGGTACGCGTCTGGTGCACGACCACCACGTCGGGGCGCAGCTCGCGGGCGACCGCCACGGTCCGGTCCACCGAGCCGCCGTCCACCAGGATCACCTCGTCGATGCCGGCGGGCAGCTTCGCGAAGACGTGGGGGAGGTTGCGCTCCTCGTTCAGGGTCGGGATCACGACGCTCACAGTGGGTGAGGAACTGTGATTACTCGCTGTGTTGCCGGTGGACGGGGGGAGCTGCATGTCGTTCCCTTCAGAGGCTGCAGGAGCGACGCTTTCATCGTTTTCCGGGAGCGGAAACGTCGGGTCGCCGGGCTCTGCGGACAACTGTAGCCACACGCTACGTAGCGTCAACTAACCAAAGGTCCGAGGTCCTCATCACCCCACGGCCGCTCCTGACCGGACGGATGAGCAGGACTTATGCTCACGGGTGATCTTGTTGACCATCCGCCCCACCAATCACAGCCCGTAATGGACAGGCGGGTCGTGGCGGGCGGTAAACGCCCGATCCCGGGCTTACCGGAAAGGCGGGCCGCGAGGGGCAGGCAATTCCGGGAAATGGTGATTTCCGATTTTCCCGAGTGTTCCCGCTCACTCGCGGTGATGTCACGGAGCGTATAGGCCACGGTTGCAGGACGGTTGTTTCGGCGCGTTGACGGGTCTGTTCCGCGGCTGTGCCTACGCTGTGGGCATGACAGCCCTCCGGCGGCCGGCCCGCTCCGCCCCCGCATCGGCACGGTGCGTGACCCGGTGACCGCGACGGAAGCGCTCTGTGTCTGCGGGCACGAGCGGCAGGCGCACGAGCACTACCGCGGCGGGACGGAGTGCACCTTCTGCGGGGCGGCGGCGTGCCCGCGCTTCCGCCGTCGCGCCTGGTGGCGACGCCGGCGGCCCTGACGCCGGGTGGCTGCGGGTGCACCGCTGGCGATTGCCTACTTGATCTGTAGGGTAAGTGTCACTTCATGGGGTGCTGCCGCACATCGAGGAGAGACCATGCCGCTTCCCGATTTCCTGATCGCCGGTGTGCCCAAGGCCGGCACCACCGCCCTGCACGCCGCCCTGGTCCGGCATCCCGGCCTCTTCCTGCCCGCGGTGAAGGAGCCCAAGTTCTTCCTCACCGACGGCCGGCCGCCGGCGACGGGCGGGCCGGGTGACGTGCAGACCTACCAGGAGCACGTGTGGCGGCGCGCCGACTACGAGGCGCTGTTCGCTCCGGCGCCCGCGGGCACGCTGCGGGGCGAGGCGACCCCCTTCTACCTGTACGACCACGGCTCGCACGACCGGATCCACGCCCTCGTCCCGGACGCCCGGCTGATCCTGCTGCTCCGCGACCCGGTCGACCGTGCCCACTCCAACTGGACGCACCTGTGGAACGCCGGGCTGGAGCCGGAGGCCGACTTCCTCGCCGCCTGCCGCGCCGAGGAGCAGCGCAAGGCCGCCGGGTGGGCCGACTTCTGGCACTACGTCAGCCTCGGCCTGTACGGCAGGCAGCTCCAGCATCTCTACAAGGTCTTCCCCCGCGAGCAGGTGCTGCTGCTGCGCTACCGGGAGCTGAAGGACGCCCCCGCCGCCACGCTCGACCGGGTGTGCGACTTCCTGGGCGTGGAGACCGGCCTCCTGCGGGAGATCCCCAAGGAGAACGTCAACCGGCACGTCGTCGAGGACAACGAGCTCAACCGGGTGCTCCGGGCGCTGCTGCGCGCGGGCGGCACCTTCGGGCACCGGTTCCCCGTGCCGGTGCGGCTCGCCGCCCGGGGCCCGCTGCTCACCCTGCTGCACCGCAAGAACGGCCCGCGCCCGGTCACCACGCCGGCCGAGCGGGAGGCGCTGCTGCCGCTGTTCGCCGACGACATCGCGCTGCTGCAGGACGTGACGGGGGAGACCTACGACGACTGGCTGTCGGTCGATCGCCACGCCAAGGCGCCGTAGGGCGACCCCCTGCCGAACTCCTATCACGCCTATAGATGGTGCATGCTAGTGCGGATACCCTTCGTCGTGTCGCCGTAGCCACGGAATGGAGCCGCCTTGTCCATCGGAACTCAGACGCTGTCGCTGCCACGCTGGGACGAGTCGACGGTGGTGGTGGAGCCGCCCGGTGACGAGCCGGGAGCGTGGGCCGGTGCCCCATCGGCGGTCGTCGCGGACGGTTACTACTACCTTGCGTACCGTCTCCGGCTGCCGATCGGCGAGGGGCGGGGCATCGCCAACGTGATCGCCCGGTCCGCCGACGGCGAGACCTTCGAGATCGTCGCCGAGGTCGACAAGGAGCGCTTCGGCGCCGAGTCCCTCGAGCGGCCGGCCCTCGTGCGGACGCCGGAGGGCAGGTGGCGGCTCTACGTCAGCGCCGCCACCCCGGGCACCAAGCACTGGCGTGTCGACATGCTGGAGGCGGCCACCCCCGAGGGTCTCGCGACCGCGCCCGCCGTCACCGTGCTCGCGGGCGACGACACGGTCGGCGTCAAGGACCCCGTGCTGCACCACGACGAGTACGGCTGGCACCTCTGGGCGTCGGTGCACCCCCTCGAGTCGTGGGACGACGCCGACCGCATGACCACCGAGTATGCGACCAGCCCCGACGGCGTCCACTGGACCTGGCGCGGCACGGCGCTCGCGGGCCGTCCGGGGCAGTGGGACGCCCGGGGCGTGCGCGTCTCCTCGGTGTCGGTGTCCGGCGACACGATCCTCGCGTCGTACGACGGCCGCGCGACCGCGGGGGAGAACTGGGAGGAGCGCACCGGCACCGCCCGGGGCACCCGCTTGGCCGACGGCAGCTTCGGCCAGCTCACCGCGGAGGAGGGCGAGCCGCTGGGCAGCCCGCACGCCCCGAACGGCCTGCGCTACCTGTGCGTCCTGCCGCTGCCGTCGGGCGGCACCCGGCTCTACTACGAGGCGACGCGCGCGGACGGGGCCCACGATCTGCGCACCGAGGTCCTATGAGCCGGGTCACCTGACCAGGCCCCGGATGACGTAGGGTGATCAACGGCGCCTAGCGTCGGACCCATAACGCCCGGTCGTGGGCGGCCACCGGCATCACCCGGGGGCCGCGCCGCACGGCCCACCATGGCGGAACCCTCCCACAAGGACGGGTTCCGCCATGTTTGTTCCCGGGGCATGTTTCCGGCATGTTGCCACGGCGACGTTACTCACGGTGACCGATCTCCGGGGGTCGCCACCCGCCGGAGTGGACCGAGTTTGTGCAGCCCAAAGCCCGGGTAGCTAGCCGGTTGACCAGGGACGGACGACAGCCGGGGGGACCACCGATGCGGATGCTGGGCGGGCGTTACCAGCTCGAGCAGCGCATCGGCATCGGCGGCATGGCCGAGGTCTGGCGCGGCCACGACCAGGTCCTCGACCGCCCGGTCGCCGTCAAGATCATGGCACCCGCCGTCGAGGGCACCCTCGGCGTCACCGAGGGCGTCGACCTGGTCCGCGCCGAGGCCCGCTCCGCCGCCCGCCTCGCCCATCCCAACGTCGCCGGCGTCCACGACTTCGGCACCTCGCCCGAGCCGGGGCGCGACGTCCCGTACATCGTCATGGAGCTCGTCGACGGCCAGACCCTGAGCGCCCACCTGCGCACGGGCGCCCTCGACTGGCGCATCGCCGTCCGCGTCTGCGCCGAGGTCGCCGCCGCGCTCGCCGCCGCCCACGCCCAGCACGTCGTCCACCGCGACATCAAGCCGTCCAACATCATGCTCACCCCGTCGGGCGCCAAGGTCCTCGACTTCGGCATCGCCGCCGCCGCGGGCAGCGTCGACCCCGACCCCGACGGCCCGGTCATGGGCACCCCCGCCTACGTCGCCCCGGAGCGCTTCGAGGGCGTCCCCGCCACCCCGGCCTCCGACATGTACGCCCTGGGCGTCCTGCTCTACCACTGCCTCTCCGGCCGCATCCCCTGGACCGTCGCGACCCACACCGCCCTCGTCCAGGCCCAGCGCTACGGCAACCCCGACCCGCTGCCGGTCATCGAGGGGCTCGCCCCGGAGGTCCTCGACCTGGTCTCCCGCTGCCTCGACAGGGACCCCGCCGAACGCCCGACCGCCCTGGTCGCCGCCCTGCTCCTCGCCGAGGCGGTCGACGCCCGCGTCTACGTCCCGCTCACCGACCTGGGCCCCCGCGCCCCCCGCCCCGCCACGGTCTCCGCCTGGGACGAGCAGGCCGCCGACGCCGCCACCAGCGTGGCCATGCCCGAGCCGCGCACCGACGCCTCCTGGGAACCCGCCCGCCGGGGCCGCCACCGCGCCTCCTGACCAAGGGCTCCGCCGGGGTCAGGACGAGCGCGCTGCCGCCGATCGCCGGCGAATCGCTTGCGGCACTCAGGAGGCGGCTTCAGGCGTTGTCGCGGAGCCAGGCGTCGATCAGGCCGCCGAAGTGGCCGAGGAAGCGCTCGTGCTCGTGGGGCGGGTACATCGCGCGGACCGTCTCGGTGAGCAGCGAGCGGAACTCCGGGGAGGAGACCCATTTGTGGACCATCTCCGGGACGTGCGACAGGTGCTTCTCGCAGAACTCGGTGTAGCGCTCGGTGTCGAGGTAGTCGTCGGCGAGCCTGCGGTAGAGGGTGAGCTTCTCGGCGTACGAGAGGTCGGGGTCGTCCGCGACGGCGAAGTAGGCGGACGAGTCGGTGTCCATGCGCGCGCGGCGGCCGGTCACGACGCAGTAGACCGTCCAGCGGAGCAGGGCGGTCATGGCCCACGGGAAGTAGTAGTGCAGGGAGGTGACGGCGACGTCGGGGCAGGCGTTGGCGTAGTCGATGGGGTGGACGTCCGTGCCCTTGACCAGGCTTTCGCAGCTGTTGAACTCCCAGCGGAAGAAGGCGTTGACCAGCCGGGAGATGGTGACGACCTCGTCGCCGACCGCGTCGGTGAGGAAGCCGTGGTCCACCGCGTAGCGCTCGTGCATCGGCAGGTCGGGGCGGAACTTCATGACCATCGTCTCGGGGCCGATGGTCAGCGAGCGGGCGAAGACGTCGTAGTCCTCGATGGCGGCCTGCAGGTGCATGAGCCGCTCGCCGGACGCGTCGTAGGCGGCGTGCAGCTCCCGCTCGTCGCGGATGCGGGAGACGCCGACCCAGGCGCCGCCGTCGTAGGGCTTCATGTAGAGCGGGTAGCCGATCGACGCCGCCACCGCGGACAGGTCGAAGGGCTGGTTGTAGCGGGCCGAGGTGTAGGCCCAGCGGGCGTTGTCGAGCGGGTTCTTGTAGGGGACCAGGACCGTCTCGGGCACCTTGAGGCCCAGGCGCAGCATGGCGCAGTAGGCCGCGTGCTTCTCCATCGACTGGAACGTGAACGGGCTGTTGAGCAGGTAGACGTCGTCCATCAGCGCGATCTTCTTGAGCCACTCGCGCGGGTGGTAGTACCAGTGGGCGAGCCGGTCGATGACCAGGTCGTGCCGGGGCCGGTCGCGCAGGTGGAAGGGCTCGATGGTGACGCGGACACTGCGGATCCGGTGGGTACGCCCGGCGGGGTCGGTAATCGCCCCGACCCGGCGCAGCAGCGCCTCGTACGCGCGCGGCCAGTCCTCCTCCGTGCCCAGCAGCAGCCCGATGGTGTGCCCGACGTCCGCCATCTCTAAGCCTCCTGGTGCACCCTCCGCAGCAGGGCGGTCAGGTGCGGGTCGAGAGCCGCGCGCCACGAGTCCCAGTCGTGACCGCCGGGCACCTCCGCGAAGGTGACCGGGCAGCCCTGGGCCAGCAGGGCCCGCGCCATGTCGCGATTGTTGGCGAGGTTCTCCTCCACGGTGCCGCATGTGAGCGTGATCGGCACGCCGGGGCCGAGACTTCCGCGCGCCACGCGACCGGTGAACCGGACGATGCGGAGCCAGTGTCGGAAGTCCGACTCCTGCCGGTCCAGCGCCGGGCGGAAGAAGCTGCCCGACTGCAGGAACAGCCCGTCGAAGACCGGGAACCGGCACTGCGCGTGCAGCAGCGACAGCGCGCCGAGGCTGGCGCCCACCCCGACGACGGGCGCGCCGCTGCCCAGGTCACGCACGATGCGGGACAACTGCCGGGCGTACGCCGGATCGGCCGAGTACTGCGTCAGGCGGTCGGACGCGTCGAGCAGCACCACGGGGTTGCCGGGCACTGCCGACGTCAGGCCGGTGCGGTTCTCGTACTCGGCGCCGTCGTGCACCACCAGGACCACGCCGGAGCGTGCGCGGGGCGTCCAGGCGCGCCCGGTGATGCCCTTCGGCAGGTCCAGATCGTGCCAGGTCACCGGAGGTAGGACTGGGGGCCGGTCGGCGCCGGCGGCAGGCCGAACATCTCCGCGAGGCCGGTGATGCGCAGCTGGTGGTGCACGAACTCGCTGGGGTTGCGCAGCACGAAGCGGGTGCCGGTCTCGCGGGCGGCGTTGTAGCCCGCGACCAGGGCGCCGACGCCCATCGAGTCCATGAACGTGACGTACGTCAGGTCGACCACCATCATCGCCGGCCGCTCGCCGTGCAGGGTGGTGATCAGGGCCGCGCGCAGGGCGTCGACCGTCGCGGCATCGAGCATGCCCCGGACGTCGACGACGATGGTGCCGTCGGCCTGGCGCCGGGTCGTCATCACGGCCTCGCCCATGGCATTCCGCCCATCCGTCGCGCTCGCTGCGGCGGGTCCGCGGAGGCCCCCCGGTCCGCGTGACCCGTGCCCTCACCGTACAACGTGCCCCGCCGGCACCGCAGGGCGCCGCACTAACCCGGGGCGCCCATGGCGGCAACTCCGGCGCCCGAAGTTGCACCATGCTGCCGATCATGCCGCCTGGGGCTGCCACTCGAAATCGATCGCGGTCACGGTGTCAGCCGAGGGGGGTGGTGGCATGACCACAAGTTCCGGCAGCCGGCCGGGGATCTTCGCCGTCCGTGACGTCCGCTCGTTGATCACCGAGACCGCCGAGGAGGGGCACGGCCTCAAGAAGGCCGTCGGCTCGCTGCACCTGACCGCGATGGGCGTGGGCGCCATCATCGGCACCGGCATCTTCGTGGTCATCGGCGAGGGCGCCGGCGTGGCGGGTCCCGCGGTGATCCTGTCCTTCATCCTGGCGGCGGTGGCCTGCGCCTTCTCCGCCCTGTCCTACGCGGAGCTGGCCTCCAGCATCCCGGTGTCCGGCAGCGCCTACACCTACACCTACGCGACGCTCGGCGAGGTGGTGGCCTGGATCATCGGGTGGGACCTCATCCTCGAGTACGGGGTCAGCGTCGCGGCCATCGCGGTCGGCTGGGGCGGCAACCTCAACGCCTTCCTCGACGCCGCCTTCGGGGTCGCGCTCCCGGACGCGATCGCCACCTCGCCGGAGGACGGCGGCATCTTCAACCTGCCCGCCGTCTTCGTGGTGCTCGCCATCACGGCCCTGCTCGTGCGCGGCGTGACCGAGAGCGCCCGCGTCAACCTGGTCATGGTCGCCGTCAAGCTGGTCGTGCTGACCTTCTTCATCGTGGTGGCGCTGTTCAACTTCGGCACCGGCAACTTCCAGCCGTTCGCCCCCAGCGGCGTGGACGGGGTGACCTCGGCCGCGGCGATCATCTTCTTCGCGTACATCGGCTTCGACGCGGTCTCCACCGGCAGCGAGGAGGCGCGCAACCCGGCCAAGGACCTGCCGCTGGCGATCATCGGCTCGCTGCTGATCTGCACGCTCTTCTACGTGCTCACCGCGGTCGGCGCCCTCGGCATCGCCAGCCCCGACCAGATGAAGGACAGCGACGCCCCGCTCGCCGCGGCCCTCGACGAGGGCGCCGGCATCACCTGGGCGGCGGGCATCCTGTCGTTCGGCGCGGTGGTCGCCATCACGAGCGTCGTGCTGGTCATCATGTACGGCCAGACGCGCATCTTCTTCGCCATGTGCCGCGACGGCCTGCTCCCGCAGCGGCTCGCCACGGTCAGCCCGCGCTACGGCACGCCCGCCCGGCTCACCGTCGGCCTCGGCGTCCTCATCGCGATCCTCGCCGCCCTGGTCCCGCTCTCCGAGATCGTCAAGCTGGTCAACATCGGCACGCTGTTCGCCTTCGTCCTGGTCAACATCGGCGTGATCGTGCTGCGCCGGACCCGCCCCGACATGCCGCGGCCCTACCGGGTGCCGTGGTCGCCGGTGCTGCCGATCCTCGGCGTGGCCTTCGCCGTCTACCTGATGAGCGACCTCCCGCTCGACACCTGGATCAGGTTCGTCGTGTGGCTCGTGCTCGGCCTGGCCATCTATTTCCTGTACGGCTACCGCAACTCGCGCCTGCGCACCGAGGCCACCTCCGGCACGCCGGGCTGGGCCCGTGACGAAGGACACCAGCCATGACCGCGCCCGCCCGGGGCGGCCCGGTCATCGTCGGCGTGGACGGCGGGGACTCGGCCCGCGACGCCCTGGTCCTCGGTGCCTGGGCGGCCGAGGTGCTCGACGCGCCCCTCGTCGTCGCCGTGGTCCATCCGGCGCCCGCGGCCCTCGGGTCGGGCCGGGTCGACGCCGAATGGGTGGCCGCCCGGCACGAGGCGGCACAGCAGGTGCTCGACGCGGCTCGGGCGCTGGTCGAGGGTGCGGCGGAGTACCGTACCGTCGCCTCCAGCTCGGCCGCCCACGGCCTGCACGACCTCGCCGAAGAGCTCGCCGCCGCCCTGATCGTGGTGGGGTCGGGCCGCTCCGGGCCGCGCAGCCGCCTCTTCGCCGGCAGCACGGCGGACCGGCTGCTCGCGGGCAGCGTGTGCCCGGTCGCCGTCGCCCCCACCGGCATGGAACGCCCGCCGGGCGCGCTGAGCAGGATCGGCGTCGCCTACGTGGACACGCTCGACGGCCGGGCCGCCCTCGCCACGGCCACCGCCCTCGCCGCCCGCACCAAGACCCCCGTCCGCCTGGTCACGGTGGTCGCCGACGCGGACTCGACGCTGCCGTTCCTGGTCGGTCAGGACGCCGAGCGGGCGTTCCTGGACACCGCCCGGGAGACGTACGAGGAGGCGCTCACCCGGGCGGCGGCCACCGTCACGGCCACGCCGGCGGACTGGGAGATCCGCATCGGCGACGTGGTCGACCAGCTGGCCGAGCTCGACGACGTGGACGTGCTGGTGTGCGGCTCCCGGGGGTACGGTCCGGCCCGGCGGGTCCTGCTCGGCGGCGTGTCGGCGCGCCTGGTCCGCCGGGCGCGGCGGCCGGTGGTGGTGGTGCCCCGCAGCGGGTGATCCTCGGCGCTCCGGTGCTCCGGTGCTCTTGGTGCTCCGCTGGTGCTTCGGCGGTGCTCCGGCCGGGTCCTCGCGGCATTTTTGTCGGGGGGTCGGCCTAGAGTGCTGACGTGCGGATCCGGATCGAGGGCAGCGACCTGCCCGGGCGGCGCGGCGGTGGGGAGGCCCACACGCTGCGGCTGCGTGGCGTGCAGGTCGGCATGCAGCGCACCGGTCCGGGCCGGCGCGTCGAGGTCGTCGGCCGCTTCCCGGTGGACGCGGAGGCGGCGGTCTGGGAGCTCGAGGTCACCAGCCGCGAGGTCGACGGCCTGCTCGACGTCGGCGGGCCCTGGGTGCACGGCCGCCCCGGAGCCCGGTTCCTCTATCTGAGCTGGGGCGCCGCCGCCGAGTTCGCGGGGTTCCGCCGGGCCAAGCTGATGTTCGGCGACGTGCCGGGCGAGCTCCTGTGGGCCGCCCACCGGGGCGACGCGGTGCTGGTCGGGCGGCTGGGGCTGACCGATGCCGAGGGCGGCCCGGTGTGCGCCCGCGTCCGCCCGCCGGCCATCACGTGGACCGCCGCATGACGGCCCAGCCCGCCGCCGGCGACTCCGCGGTGACGGTCCTGCACGGGTTCCTCGCGCGGGACGGCGGGCTGGCGCTGTGGGGAGAGGCCGCCCCGGGCGCGGGCCCGCGTTCCGAAGCCGAGGCCACATCGTCCGGCTCCTCTTCGCCTGCTGCTACATCGTCCGGTCCCTCTTCGCCCGCTGCTACATCGTCCGGTGCCACTTTGCCCGCTGCGACGTCGGCCGGTGCCGTCCGGAGGTCCGCGGCTCGTGGGTCGCATCCGTTCGCCGTCGCCGTGGGGCGGAATGCGCGGCCGGCGACGCTGGTGCTGCCCTCGACCACGGCGGGGCCGCTGCCGTCGCCGGCCCTGGGCCTGCCGCCCCGGCGGGGCGAGCCTCGCTGGCGCGCGTGGGCGGTCCCGGCGGTCGAGGTGCCGTTCGTCACCGACGACCTCGCCGACGAGCTGGGCATGCGCGCCGCCCCGTCCTTCCGCTACCTCGCCGAGCTGTGCGAGTTCGCCGCCGGCCTCGTCGCCCGTGGCCGGGTGCTGCCGGCCCTGCGCCACGACGGTGCGCGCGCGTACTGGCGGCCCGTGCTCACCGGGGCCGACGCCGCCCGCCACGCCGATCTCCTCGACCGCATGCCCGCCGCCTGCCGGGCCGAACGCGCCCGCCCCGGCGACGTCGCCGGCCTCCCCGCCCCCGACGCCCTGCACGCCGCCCTCGAACGCCTGGTCGACGGCCTCGTCCGCACCCGCCTCGCCGAGACCGGCACCACCCTCGCGGGGGCGCCCTGGCTCGCCGCTCTCACCACCGACGACGGCCTGATCACCCCGTCCGCCCCGGCCGGCGGCTCCGCTGCCCCGGCCGGCGGCCCGCACGCCTTTCCGGGCGACGCCGCCACTCCGTCCGGCGGCCCGCATGCCTTTCCGAGCGGCCCCGACACTCCGTCCGGCGGCCCGCATGCCTTTCCGGGCGGCCCCGCCACTCCGGCCGGCGGCCCGCATGCCTTTCCGGGCGGCCCCGCCACTCCGGCCGGCGGCCCGCATGCCTTTCCGGGCGGCCCCGCCACTCCGTCCGGCAATGCCGGGGGCACGTCCGCCCACCCCGTCGCCGCCGTGCTCGACCCGGCATCCTCGTCCGGCGATCTCGATGCCGTCGCCGCCGCGCTCGACGAGTGGCACAGCGAGGCGAGCAGCGGATCCTCGGTGCGCGTTGTCTTCCGCCTGAGCCGCGTCGAGGAGACCGACGACGACCTGGAAGAGGCCGACGCCACGACCGCGCACCTCCCCGCCGGCCTCCCTCCTGCCGCCACGGGGGAGCGGGCGGACGGGTGGCTGCTCGAGTTCCTGCTGCAGCCCGTCGACGAGCCCAGCCTGCTCGTGCCGGCCGGGGAGGTGTGGCGCGACTCGGTTGCGCCGTTGCGGCGGTGGACACATCGGCCTCAGGAGCGGCTGCTGGCCGGGCTCGGGCGGGCAGCCCGGCTGTTCCCGGGGCTCGACCCGGCGCTGAGTGCCGCGCGGCCCACCGAGTTGCTGCTCGACACCGCCGGGGCGTACACCTTCCTGGAGCACGCCGAAATCCTCGAGCAGGCCGGCTACGGGGTGCTGCTGCCCGCGTGGTGGCGGGAGCCGTTGCGGCTGGGGCTCGCGCTCGACGTGCGTACTCCGGAATTTGCCGCACCCGTCCTGCGCGACCAGGCCGCGGACCTGGCCACCATCGTGCGCTATCAATGGGGCCTGGCGCTCGGCGGACAGGTCCTCACCGAGCGTGAGCTGTCCGAGCTGGCCCACGCCAAGGTGCCGCTGGTGCGGTTGCGGGGGCGATGGGTGTTCCTGGACGCGGAGCGGGTGCGGGCGGGGCTCGACTTCCTGCGGCGCGGCGGCGGCTCGATGACGGCCGGGGAGGCGTTGCGGCTGGTCCGGCTGCTGCCGCCCGAGGAGCTGCCGTTGCCGGTGGCCGAGGTGCACGGCAGCGGCTGGGTCGCCGATCTGCTGTCGGGGCGGCTGGGGGAGCACCTCGAACTGCTCGAGGTGCCGGAGGGGTTCAGCGGGGTGCTCCGGGCGTACCAGCGGCGGGGTTTCTCGTGGTTGGCCTTCCTCGACGGCCTCGGGCTGGGCGCCTGCCTCGCCGACGACATGGGCCTCGGCAAGACGGTGCAGCTGCTCGCGCTGCTGCTGCACCGCCGCACCGGGCCTACGCTGCTGATCTGCCCGCTGTCGGTGCTGGGCAACTGGCAGCGCGAGGCCGAACGCTTCGCCCCCGGCCTCCGCGTGCGCGTCCTGCACGGCGCCGACCGCCCCGGGCCGGGCGGGCTGGCGGAGGGTGCCGATGTGGTGCTCACCACGTACGCGACGGCGACCCGGGATGCCGACGAGCTCGCCAAGATCACGTGGGACCGCGTGGTGCTGGACGAGGCGCAACACGTCAAGAACAGCGCGTCGGAGGCGGCCCGCGCGGTGCGCCGCTTCGACGCCCGGACCAGGATCGCCCTGACGGGGACCCCGGTCGAGAACAGGCTGGCCGAGCTCTGGTCCATCCTGGACTTCGTCAACCCGGGACTCCTCGGCGGCCCGCACACCTTCCGCAACCGCTTCGCGGTGCCCATCGAAAGGTACGCCGACGAGGAGGCCGCCTCCCGCCTGCGCCAGGCGACCCGGCCCTTCCTCCTGCGCCGCGTCAAGTCCGACCCGGCCGTGCTCGACGACCTGCCCGTCAAGCGCCACACCCGGCACCTGTGCGGTCTGACGGCCGAGCAGGCGACGCTCTATCAGGCGGTGCTCGACGACATGCGGGGCCGGCTCACGCACACGAACGAGACGCCCCGGTCGAGACCCGGGT
>NZ_JAUQWH010000078.1 GCF_030757795.1 Actinoplanes oryzae | reverse complement strand
TCATGACCGCCGCCGGCGTGCCCACCGCCCGCGCCTTCGCCTGCTCGACGGCCGAGGAGGTCACCGCGGCGCTGACCGAGTTCGGCGCGCCCTACGTGGTCAAGAACGACGGGCTCGCCGCGGGCAAGGGCGTCGTGGTCACCGACTCCCTCACCGTCGCCGCCCAGCACGCCGACGAGTGCGGCCAGGTCGTGATCGAGGAGTTCCTCTCCGGCCCCGAGGTGTCGCTCTTCGTGGTCACCGACGGCACCACGGCCGTCCCGCTCATGCCGGCCCAGGATTTCAAGCGCGCCGGCGACGGCGACGAGGGCCCCAACACCGGCGGCATGGGCGCCTACGCCCCGCTGCCCTGGGCGCCGGCCGACCTGGTCGACCGCGTCCTGGCCGAGACGGTCGAGCCGACCCTCACCGAGATGCGCAAGCGCGGCATCCCGTTCGCGGGCCTGCTCTACGTCGGCCTCGCCCTGACCCCGGCCGGCCCGAAGGTCATCGAGTTCAACGCCCGCTTCGGCGACCCCGAGACCCAGGTCGTCCTGGCCCTCCTCGAGACGCCCCTGGCCGAGCTCCTCCACGCGGCTGCCACGGGCGCCCTCGCCGATTTCCCGCCCCTGACCTGGCGCGACGGCTCGGCGGTCACCGTCGTGATCGCCAGCCACAACTATCCGGGCACCCCCCGCACGGGCGACCCCATCGAGGGTGGCGAGCAGCCGGGCGTCATCCACGCCGGCACCGCCCGCACCGCCGACGGCACCCTGGTCTCCGCGGGCGGCCGCGTCCTGAGCGCGACTGCCACGGGCGCCGACCTGGCGGCGGCGCGCTCGGCGGCGTACGCGCTGGTCGACAGCATCAAGCTGGAGGGCTCCCACCACCGCACCGACATCGCCCTCGCCGCCGTCGAGGGCCGCATCACCCTTTGATCCCACCGACGGGAAGCGCCCACGCGGTGCCTGTCTGAGGTGCTGAGGGCGGCGGGTTCGGTGCGTGGTCGCCCGACCCGCCGGGGTGCGTTGCGCTGGGCGATTCCCGCGAGCGGGCGATCGCGGAGATGCGTGAGGCCATCCGCTTCCATCGGGACGGCCTGCGATGCGCTGTCAGAACTGAAACGTGAACCGGCCCGGGGTCCTCGAGGACCCCGGGACGGCGACGTTGCGAGGGGTCAGCCCTTCGGGATGTCGAAGAGCTTGGCGACCGAGGCGGCCAGGCCCAGGTCGCCCTTGGCCTTGATCTTGCCGGTCATGAACATCATCATCGGGTTGCCGTCGCCGGAGACGACCTTGAGGAAGGTCAGCGGGTCCATGGTCATGGCGAGCTTGGGCTCGCGGACAGGCTGGTTGGTGACGGTGCAGGCGCCGTTCTCGATGACGGTCTCGTAGGTGTCGGTGGTGCCGCCCGGGCCGCCCGTGATGTTCCAGTGGATGACTGCCTGGGTGGCGCCGGCGCGATCCGCGCGGAAGAGCGTGGGCATCCGGCTGAAGACCTCGTCGAGGATCTTGCCGCGGCCCTCGGCGCCCATGATCTCGGTGATCTTCGAGTCCGGCGTCGACTTCACCAGCTGGGTGAACTCCTTCGGGCCGATCTGGGCGAGCGTCTCGGGGCTGAAATCAGTCATCGTGACCTTCCGTTTTGAGCGCCAGTCCTACTCACGAGTAACCCTAGCGACCGCCACTGGGAAACCGCAGTGTCTCAGCCCCCCAATAAGTATTGGACAGTGAGGGCCGCCCCGTCCTAGACTCCCCAACATGTCTTTGGAAGGTGACAAGAGGCAAGCCGCGCTCCGCGCCATGGCCCATCCCGTACGCCTCCAGATCCTGTCCCTGCTCACCGGCGCCTCGATGACCGCCGCCGAGCTGGCTCGCGAGCTCGGGCTCACGCACGCCAACGCCAGCTATCACCTGCGGAACCTGCTGCACGGCGGCCTCGTCGTCCCCGACGGCGAGGAGCGGATCCGGGGTGGGGTGGCCAAGCGCTACCGCTACCACGCCGAACGGGAACGGGAGCCGGGCAATGAGGTCGGCGCCGGTACCGAGGCGCAACGCGGGCTGCTCGTCGCGTTCGCCAACGAGCTGATCCGGCGGACCGCCGAGGCGGACCTGACGACCGGCAGCACGGTGACCGATGCCGAGCTGTGGGTCACTCCGGAGGCGTACCAGGAGGTCCGGGACAAGATCATCGAGGCCAGCACGGCGTTGCACGCGGCGGCACAGGCCCCCCGTACGCCGGGAACCGTCCGCACCAGCACCACGATCGCCATGTTCCGGATGGAGGACAAGTGAGCGTGCTGGCGCCACTGCGCATCAAGCCTTACCGCTTCCTGCTCGCCGGCCGTACGGTCAACGCCCTCGGCAGTGCCGTGGCGCCCGTCGCCCTCGCCTTCGCCGTGCTCGACCTGACCGGGTCCGCGAGCGATCTCGGGCTCGTCGTCGGCGCCCGCGTGCTCACCAATGTCCTCTTCCTGCTCTTCGGCGGGACTCTCGCCGATCGGCTGCCGCGCTATCTGCTGATGGTCGGGTCCAGCGGCGCGGCGGCGGTCACGCAGGGTGCCGTGGCGCTCCTCGTTCTTTCGGGTACGGCCACCGTCCCGCTCCTGATCCTGCTGGCCGCCCTGAACGGCATGGTCAGCGCCCTGGCGTTGCCGGCTTCGTCGGCGATCCTGCCCGAGCTCGTGCCCGCGGAGTTCCGCCAGCAGGCCAACGCCCTCAACCGGCTGTGCTTCAACGGGGCGGCGATCCTCGGCGCACCCCTGGGCGGCATCCTCGTCGCCGTCGCGGGCGCCGGCTGGGGCATCGCCGTCGACGCGGGCTGCTTCCTGGTGGCGGCGCTGTTGTTCGCGCGGTTGCGTCCCGGCACTGTGCGATCCGCCGTCAAGGCCCGGGCCGGCATCTTCGTCGAGCTGCGCGAGGGCTGGACGGAGTTCCGGTCGCGTACCTGGCTGTGGGTGGTTGTCCTCGCCTTCATGGTGATCAACGCATGCCTGAGCGGCGGGATCAATGTCCTCGGCCCGGTCATCGCGGACGACACGATCGGACGACAGCTGTGGGGCGTGGTCCTCGGTGCGCAGACGCTCGGCATGGCGCTCGGAGCGATCGTCGCCATGCGGCTCCGGGTCCGGCGCATGCTGTTCTTCGGGGCGGTGAGCACGGCGTTCCTCGCCCTGCCGATGCTGGCACTGGGCGTCGTGCCGCACATCGTTCCGCTGCTCGGGGCGATGTTTGTCGCGGGACTCATGATCGAGCAGTTCAGCGTCGCGTGGGAGACGACGATGCAGGAGCATGTGCCGGCCGACAGGCTCGCGCGCGTCTACTCGTACGACATGGTGGGGTCCTTCCTCGCGATCCCGGTCGGGCAGATCACGGCGGGACCGGTGGCGGAGGCCGTCGGCGTGGAGGCGACGCTGGTCGGGGCGGCCGTGCTGGTGGTGGTCGCGGTGGGTGCGATGGTGGCGAGCCGGGACGTGCGTACCCTCCGGCACGGGAACGCGCCCGTGGAAGAATTGGCCGCGTGAGCATCCCGAACGTCCTCGCCAGCCGCTATGCCTCCGCCGACCTCGTGGCCCTCTGGTCGCCCGAGGACAAGATCCGGATGGAGCGCCGGCTCTGGCTCGCGGTCCTGCGCGCGCAGCGCGACCTGGGCGTGGCGCTGCCCGACGGGGTCGTCGAGGCGTACGAGCGGGTCGTCGACGACGTCGACCTGGCGAGCATCGCGGAGCGTGAGCGCGTCACCCGGCACGACGTCAAGGCGCGCATCGAGGAGTTCGGCGCGCTCGCCGGGCACGAGCACATCCACAAGGGAATGACCTCCCGGGACCTCACCGAGAACGTCGAGCAGCTGCAGATCCGTGCGTCGCTCGAGCTGATCCGCGGCCGGATCGTCGCCGCCCTCGCCCGGCTGGCCGAGCTCGCCGTGACGCACAGCGATCTTGTCATGACCGGTCGCTCGCACAATGTCGCGGCGCAGGCGACGACGCTCGGGAAGCGGTTCGCCAGCGCCGCGGAGGAGCTGCTCATCGCGTACGAGCGGCTGACCGACCTGATCGGCCGCTACCCGCTGCGCGGCATCAAGGGCCCGGTCGGCACGTCCGCCGACCAGCTGGACCTCTTCGACGGCGACGCCGCCAAGGTGGCCGAGCTGGAGCGCAAGGTCGCCGAGCACCTGGGCTTCGAGCGGGTGCTGACCAGCGTCGGCCAGGTCTACCCGCGGTCGCTCGACTTCGACGTGGTCTCCGCGCTGGCGCAGGTCGTCGCGGCCCCCTCGTCGCTGGCCACCACGATCCGGCTGATGGTCGGTCAGGAGCTGGTGACCGAGGGCTTCAAGCCGGGCCAGGTCGGCTCGTCGGCGATGCCCCACAAGATGAACACCCGCTCGTCGGAGCGTGTCAACGGTCTCGCGGTCATCGTGCGCGGCTACCTGTCGATGGTCGGTGAGCTGGCCGGCGACCAGTGGAACGAGGGCGACGTCTCCTGCTCGGTGGTCCGCCGGGTGGCGCTGCCCGACGCGTTCTTCGCCACGGACGGGCTGTTCCAGACGTTCCTGACCGTGCTCGACGAGTTCGGGGCGTACCCGGCGGTGATCGCCCGGGAGCTCGACCGCTTCCTGCCGTTCCTCGCCACCACGAAGATCCTGGTCGCGGCCGTCCGCAAGGGCGTCGGGCGCGAGGTGGCACACGAGGTCATCAAGGAGCACGCCGTGGGCGTGGCGCTCGCCATGCGGGAGAAGGGCCTGGCCGAGAACGACCTCTTCGACCGCCTCGCCGGCGACGAGCGGCTCGGGCTCTCGCGCGCCGAGATCGACTCCCTGGTCGCCGATCGCGCGGCCTTCGTGGGCACGGCACCGGCGCAGGTCGAGGCCGTGGTCGCGCGGATCGCCGCCATCGTCGAGGCCGACCCCTCGGCCGCCGCCTACGCCCCCGCGCCGATCCTCTGACGCGAGGACAGGCCGGCCCCTGGGGGAATGGGCCGGCCTGCCACCTCGGATCAGACGCCGGCGACCGACGTGATCCAGCTGCGGTTGTAGGCGACGCTGCCGTAGTACTGGCTCGTCGTGCCGTTGGCGGTCGAGGCGACACCCACCTGCGCGCCGTTGTAGACCTGCGGGCCACCGGAGTCGCCGCGCCACGCGTTGCCGCTGATCTCGTAGCTGCCGATCGCGCGGCCGCCGTAGGCGTCGACCTGGTTGGTCGAGGTGACCTGGACCGTCGCGGTCTTCAGCACGGTGGAGGCGTCACAGCCGCTGTAGCAGGTCATGCCCCAGCCGTAGATCGAGTTGGTCGAGCCGACCGGCGGGTAGGAGCTCGACAGCGGCATGTAGGTCGTCGAGACCGAGCTGCTCAGCCGCATCAGGGCCAGGTCGTTCTGGGTGACGGTCGACGAGACCGTACGGGTCACCCCGCCCGAGGTGCGGTTGACACTGCCGATCCGGACCGACATGGTGCCGCTGATGCAGTGCCGTGCGGTGAGCACGTAGTTGGCCGAGATGATGGTGCCTGAGCAGGTGAAGCTGCCGTTGCTGAACACGGCGGCCGCCCACGGCGCCGAGGCGACGGTGGACCCGCCGATGATCTTCTGAGGGCCGTCGTCCGCGGCCAGGGCGGCGGAGGGTACGGCCAGCGCGCCGGTCAGGGCGGCGGCAAGTGAGGCGACGACGGTGCGGATGCGCACGCCGGGCTCCTTCCGGATCGGTCGATGCGGGGTGACATCGACTCTTGTCGAGGCACGCTACGGTCCGATCCGGCGGTGTGACTACACGTCATCCGGTACCTATCACGGTGTGATGACCGTCCCCGTCCGTGGTGGAGATCACCGTCGAGATGCCCTGCTCAGTGGCTGTTCGGTCGGGCTGCCGACACCGGGCGAGAAGTTGATCGGCAGTCGCACAAGGTAGGCTTCTGACGCTCGCCCCTTCGAGGGCCATCCAACTGCGCGCCAACAGTCAGGAGTGCCCGTGGCTCGCGTCGTCGTCGACGTCATGCTCAAGCCGGAGATCCTCGATCCGCAGGGCCAGGCAGTGGCGAATGCGCTGCCCAGGCTCGGCGTGAGCGACGTCTCCTCCGTGCGCATCGGCCGCCGCATCGAGATCGAGTTCGCCGGTGAACCCGACCTCACCACCGCCCGCGAGATCGCCGACAAGCTGCTCGCCAACCCGGTCATCGAGGACTTCTCGATCCGGGTGGAGGAGCAGACCGGCGACGCTGCCCCCGTGAGCGCGTGACCATGCGCATCGGAGTCGTCACCTTCCCCGGTTCCCTCGACGACGGCGACGCCGCCCGCGCGGTGCGCATCGCCGGCGGCGAGGCTGTTCGTCTCTGGCACGGCGACGCCGACCTGCACGGCGTCGACGCGGTGGTCCTGCCCGGCGGCTTCTCCTACGGTGACGCGCTGCGCTGCGGCGCCATCGCCCGCTTCGCGCCGGTCATGGAGACCATCGTCGACGCCGCCCGCGGCGGCCTGCCGGTGCTCGGCATCTGCAACGGCTTCCAGGTCCTCTGCGAGGCCCACCTGCTGCCGGGTGCCCTCACCCGCAACCAGCACCTGCACTTCCGCAACCGCGACCAGCACCTGCGGATCGGCACGACGAAGACGGCGTGGACCAACTCGTTCACCGAGGGTGAGGAGATCCTCATCCCCGTCAAGAACGGTGAGGGCTGCTTCGTCGCGGACACCGCGACGCTCGACGCGCTCGAGGCTGAGGGCCGCATCGTCGCGTGGTACACGCGCGGCAACCCGAACGGCTCGCAGCGCGACATCGCCGCGATCACCAACGAGGCGGGCAACGTGGTCGGCATCATGCCGCACCCGGAGCACGCGGTGGAGGCGCTGACCGGCCCCTCCCTCGACGGCCTCGGCTTCTTCACCTCAGCCCTGCGGCACCTGGCCGGAGCCGCGGGCGGGCAGCTCACAGGGGGAGCGACTCGATGACCACCCAGCCCGACACCGTGACCGGCGCCGGGGAGGCCAAGCTTTCCGCCACGGCCTTCGCCGCGACCGATGTGCTGGCCGGCGACATCGACACCGTCGAGCAGGCGAGCAAGACGCCGGAGGAGATCCAGCCCCACACCGAGCTGGGGCTCAAGGACGACGAGTACGAGCGGATCCGCCAGATCCTCGGCCGCCGCCCCACCGCGTCCGAGCTGGCGATGTATTCGATCATGTGGAGCGAGCACTGCTCCTACAAGTCGAGCAAGGTGCACCTGCGCCAGTTCGGTGAGAAGGCCCCGAAGAACACCCGCATGCTCGCCGGCATCGGGGAGAACGCGGGCGTGGTCCAGATCTCCGACGACCTCGCCGTCACGTTCAAGGTCGAGTCGCACAACCACCCGAGCTACGTCGAGCCCTACCAGGGCGCGGCGACCGGCGTCGGCGGCATCGTGCGCGACATCCTCGCCATGGGCGCCCGCCCGGTCGCGGTCATGGACCCGCTGCGCTTCGGCGCCGCGGACCACCCCGACACCGCGCGCGTGCTGCCCGGCGTCGTCGCCGGCATCGGCGGTTACGGCAACTGCCTGGGCCTGCCCAACATCGGCGGCGAGATCGTCTTCGACCCGACCTACCAGGGCAACCCGCTGGTCAACGCGCTGAGCATCGGCGTGCTGCCGGTCGAGCGCCTCCAGCACAAGGAGGCCGCCGGCGTCGGCAACATCGTCGTGCTGCTCGGTGCGCGCACCGGCCGCGACGGCATCGGCGGCGTCTCCGTGCTGGCCTCCGCGACCTTCGACGAGGGCGCCGAGCAGCGCCGCCCGTCGGTCCAGGTCGGCGACCCCTTCATGGAGAAGCTGCTCATCGAGAGCTGCCTCGAGCTCTACGACGCCGGCCTCGTCGCCGGCATCCAGGACCTCGGCGGCGCGGGCCTGACCTGCGCGCTCACCGAGACGGCCGCCGCCGCCGGCACCGGCATGCGGGTGTGGCTGGAGCGGGTGCCGCTGCGCGAGGCGTCCATGTCGCCGACCGAGATCCTGGCCAGCGAGTCGCAGGAGCGCATGCTCCTCATCGTCAACCCGGAGAAGCTCGACGAGGTGCTCGCCGTCGCCGAGAAGTGGGGCGTCTGGGCCACCGCGATCGGCGAGGTCACCCCGAGCGAGACCGAGGGTGAGCCCGGCCGCCTGGTGATCAGCTGGAACGACCACGTCGTGGTGGACGTGCCCCCGGGCTCGCTCGCCGACGACGGCCCGGTCTACGCCCGGCCGATCCGCGAGCCCGGCGACCTGATCCTGCTGCAGGCCGACCGGGCCGAGACGCTGCCCCGCCCGGCCTCGCCGGAGGAGCTGCGCGAGACCGTCCTGCGGATGATCGCCTCGCCCAACCTCTGCGACAAGACGTGGGTCACCGAGCAGTACGACCGCTACGTCCTGGGCAACACGGTGCTCGCGCAGCCCGAGGACGCCGGTGTCCTGCGCATCGACGAGAAGACCGGGCTGGGCGTCGCGTTGTCGGTCGACGGCAACGGGCGCTACGCGCGCCTCGATCCGTACGAGGGTGCCAAGCTGGCGCTCGCCGAGGCGTACCGGAACGTTGTCGTCACCGGCGCCGACCCGGTCGCCGTCACCGACTGCCTCAACTTCGGCTCGCCCGAGGACCCGGCCGTCATGTGGCAGTTCGCCGAGGCCGTGCGCGGGCTCGCCGACGGCTGCCAGCAGCTGGGCATCCCGGTTACCGGCGGCAACGTCAGCTTCTACAACCAGACCGGCGCCGCCGCGATCCACCCCACCCCGGTGGTCGGCGTCCTCGGCATCCTGGACGACGTGGCCAAGCGGGTGCCGATGGGCTTCCCGCCGCCGCCCAGCGCGGAGGGCGACCTGCTCTTCCTGCTCGGCACCACGGAGAACGAGCTGTCCGGCTCCGAGTGGGCGTGGGTCACCCACGGTCACCTCGGCGGCCGCCCGCCCAAGGTGGACCTCGCCGCCGAGCAGCGCCTCGGCAAGCTGCTCGCCCAGGCGGCCGAGCGCGAGTTCGTCGTCGCCGCGCACGACCTCTCCGACGGCGGCCTCTCCCAGGTCCTCGTCGAGTCGGCCCTGCGCCGCAACGTGGGCGCCAAGGTCACCCTCCCCGGCGACGCCCGCACCGCCCCGTTCGTCTGGCTGTTCAGCGAGTCGGCGGGCCGCGCGCTCGTCGTCGTGCCCCGCGGCCACGAGACGGCGTTCCGCGCCCTCGCGGAGGAGCACGGCGTTCCGGTCACCGCCCTCGGCGTGACCACCGAGGAGCAGGTGCTCGACATCGAGGACCAGTTCTCGATCGGCCTCGACGAGCTGCGCACCGCCTTCACCGGCACGATGCGCCGCCTCTTCGGTGGGCCGGCCGAGCTGGGCGCCGAGTCGGCGACGGTGGCCTCGGTCTCCGCAATCTCCGCCACGGCCGACCCGGGCTTCACGTCCACGTCGCTCGCCGCGCCCGCTGAGGCGGCTCCCGCGGAGGGCGCTCCTTCCGCGGAGGCGGTCGGCTCCACGCAGGCGGCCGGCGCTTCGGAGGTGGCCGGCGCTTCGATTCCGGCCGACGCTTCCTCTTCGGCCGGCGCTTCCGCTCCGGGCGGCGCTTCGGCGGCGGGCGAGGACGGACCGGTTGCCGAGGTGGCCGAGATCCCGGCGGCCTCGACGGGCGGCTCCGAGCCGGCGGCCTCGCTCCCGGGCGGACCGGTCGACGGCACCCCGGCGCAGGCTCCGGCCCCGGCCGACAAGGCCGCCGACGCGGAGAAGCCCGCGCAGGACTGACACCGCTTTTCCTGACGACGCCACGGCGGGCTCTTGATCGGGTCAGCCGTGGCGTTCGTCGTCAACGCCCGGCCTCGGGCTTCTCAGCCTGCGCCCGGTCGTGGTCACGGTCTCGGGAGGTCGTCACGGCCTTGGCAGGTCGAGCACGCCGACCGTTTGGCCGCCGCTCTGCTCGCCGGTCACCGAGAAGCCGAGCTTCAGGTAGAACTGCTCCGGCCCACCGGGGCGCGGCTCCCACGTCACGTAGGCCCGGCTGCCGCCCCGCTCCCGGATCTTGGCGCACACGGCCTCGACGGCGTAGCGGCCGTACCCCTTGCCCTGCTCGCCGGCGGCGATGGTGAGGCGCCACAGCCCGGACCGCACGTCGTCCGGGTCGCTCTCCGGCCGCCACGGAATGTCCAGGAACGCCATCAGGAAGCCGACCAGCCGATCCCCGTCGTAGATGAGGCGCGGCCAGGCGTACTCGGCGAACACGTACGCCTCCGCCAGCGACTTCACCACCGGCTCGACCAGGTCCTCCTGATCGGGCCGGACGGACAGGGCGAGGGCTGCCTCGTAGTTCGCCGGCGTCGGCGCTTCCAACCGCATGCGCCGGACCTTAGCGCCCGGCCGCCACCGGTCACGACCGCTTTCGGCGCCGGAGCGCACGAGAAAGCCGGCCCCGTCACATCGACGGAACCGGCTCTCGGTCAATCAAGCTGCAGGCGACCCGTGGCAGCCGGCGCGGTGCTCGCCGACCGGCCCCGAACGGGACGACGTGCTTACTCGTCGCCCCAGCGCGGCCCGGACCTACTGCCCTGCGGCGGCTGCTGCCGGGGCGCCCCGCGCCGGCCCTCGTCGCCGTAGCCGCCCCGCTGCTCGTAGTCGTCCTGCTCGCCGTAGCCGCCGCCCCCGTAGGAGCCGCCGCCCTGGCCGCCGCCGTAGGTGCCGCCGCCGTACGCTCCGCCGCCCGGGCCACCGCCCTGACCGCCACCGCCCTGACCGCCGCCGTAAGTGCCGCCACCGCCGGCCCCGCCACCGGTGCCGCCGTAGGTCCCGCCACCCGGAGCGCCCCCGCCGTAGGTGCCGCCCTGACCGCCGCCCCCATAGGTGCCGCCGCCCTGACCGCCCCCGTAGGCGCCGCCCTGCTCGTAACCGTCGTCGCCGTAGCCGCCCTGCTCGTAACCGCCCGGAGCGCCGCCGCCGTAGCCCCCGCCCGACGCGCCGTTGCCGCCGCCGTAGGTGCCACCGCCGCCGTACGTGCCCCCACCGCGCTGCCCGCCGTAGGTGCCGCCGCCCTGAGCCCCGTTACCGCCTTGCGCGCCCCCGTAGGTGCCGCCCTGGCCGCCGCCCCCGTAGGTGCCGCCGCCCTGCTGTCCGTATCCGTTGCCGGCGTCCTCGTCGGACTCGTTCCAGGAGCCGTAGCCCCCGCCCTGGGCCCCGTTCCCGCCGTACGTGCCGCCGCCCTGGTACGCGCCGTTGTCCTGCCCGTAGCCGTCGTCGTAGCCCTGGTTGCCGCCGTAGCCGCCGTCACGCTCGTCGAAGGCGTCGGTCTCGGGCCGGAACATGCCGGTGGCCTCGTCGTAACGCTGCTGCGGCTGCTGCTGGCCGCCGCCGCTGTAGGCAGCCTGCTCGTCGTAGCCGTCGTAACCCTCGTCGTAGCCGTTGCTCTGCGCGGGCACCGCGGCGCCGGCGGCGTTCCATGCTCCACCGTTCTGGGGGAGCGGCGCGCCGTACGGGTCCGGGAACTCGTCGTCGAGCGCGGCGGGCGCCGGCTTGTGGATCATGGTGGGCGCGTCCGCGATGGACGGTGCCCCTGAACGCGGGGCGATCATCGTCGCGTCGCTGACCCGGCCCTCGCCGACCGGGGCCGAGATGCGCGTCTGGTCGGCGCCGGCGAAACCGCCCGAGGCCGCCGGGACCGGACCGCCGCCCGGGGCGTCGCTGCCGAGCTCGTCGTCGCCGCCCTGGTTCTTGCGGCGCATCATGACGAGGACGATCGCGCCGATGCCGGCCGCGACGAGCAGGACGCCCAGGATGATGAACATCGTCGAGCCGGAGCCACCGTCCTCGCCGGACGTCTGCTCGGTGTCGGGGGCGGCCGCCGCGGGGCTCTCCTCCTCCGTCGCCTCGTCCGTGACCTCCTCGCTCGCTTCCTCGGTCGGGGAGCTGCTGACCGAGGGGGAGGGGGACGGGCTGGACGTGGCCGGGGCCGCGACGAGCTTGATCACCAGCGGCACGTTGACGGACTGGTTGGCGGAGCCGTCCGCGTTGACCAGCGTCTGCTCGTAGCCGGACTTGACCGCTCCGACGGCGAGGTTGCCGGGGGCGATGGGCTTGCTGTCCGAGGAGCGGAACGAATAGGAGCCGTCGCCGTCGGACGTGGTGTTGAACACGTTGCCGCTGCTGTCGCGCAGGCCGACCTCGGCGCCCGAGACGGCCTTGCCGTCCTGGTCGCGGACCTTGCCGCTGACCCGGTTGACCGACTTGGGCTTGTCGGCGCCGCGCACGGTGATCGTGCGGCTGGTGCTCGCGTCGTCGCCGCCGATGGTGGCGGTGATCTGCACGTTGAACGACTTCGTCTGTCCGGCCTCGACGGTCGGCGCCTTCAACGTGACCTGATAGGTCTGGTTGGCGCCCGGCGTGATCGTCTTGGTCGTGTTGCAGTCGCCGTTGCAGTTCAGCCCGTTGCCGTTGACGACGACGGTCGCGGAGGTCTCCTCGGAGCCCTCCTCGCCCAGCGTGTTCCTGTTGGTGACCTGGAAGGACATGGTGGTCGAACCACCGGAGGGGAGGTCTCCCGACGACAGGTTGGTGATCGCGACCTGGGGGTCCTTCGCCAGGGCAGCCACGGGGGCTGCAAGGATCAGTCCGCCTGCCAACGCCAGGAACGCACCGGCCTGGACAGCCCGGGCTCGTAGGTGCGTTGTCACGTCCACCGCCTTCCGGTTCGCGCGGGTCCCCTGGCGCCTCGGAGGAGGCCGTTGATCCCACGGCGAGTACACACCGTCGGCCACTATGCCCTGTCGGATGACTTTCGCGCGAGTCAGGGCCGCCGGGTTGTGGCCGAATGCCGGGTCGTATTGTCCCGACGTGTCTTCTGCGCACAATAAATCCGAGTCGGTTCGGCAGGCGTTGGACGCGCTGGACGAGGGTGGCGAACCCGAGCGCCCGGTGCTTCGTGACGCTGTGCGAGCACTGCTGGCGGAGCTCGCGCGGCGGGCGCCCGGCCGATCGGTGGAGGTCCGTATTCCACCTTTCGGTGCGATTCAGTGTGTCGAAGGTCCCCGGCACACCCGGGGCACCCCGCCGAACGTCGTGGAGACCGATCCGATGACCTGGCTGCTCGTCGCCACAGGGCGGCTGAGCTGGGCAAATGCGGTCAGTTCGGGCCGGGTCCGGGCCAGCGGTATACGTACTGATCTCACCCCGTACCTCCCCGTGCACCAGGGCTGATGCGCCGGAGGCCGCGTACACTTGGCGGTCGGACCAGCAAGCCCAGCAGATCAGCATGAGGGAGCAAGCGCGTGCCCCGAGGCGACGGCCGGTTGACCGACGATCTCGACCCCCAGGACCGCGGACCCCAGGATGCCTGCGGCGTCTTCGGTGTCTGGGCGCCCGAGGAAGAGGTCGCAAAACTCACATACTTCGGGCTCTTCGCCCTGCAGCACCGCGGCCAGGAGGCGGCGGGCATCGCAGTCAGTGACGGCTCCGGCGTGGTGGTCTACAAGGATCTCGGCCTCGTGTCGCAGGTCTTCGACGAGCCGACGCTGGCGAGCCTGCGCGGGCACCTGGCGATCGGCCACACCCGCTATTCGACGACCGGCGGGTCCAACTGGGAGAACGCCCAGCCCACGATCCGCGCCACGACCGCCGGCACGACCATCGCCCTGGCTCACAACGGCAACCTGGTCAACACCGCCGAGCTGGTGCGCGAGATCAACGACCGCGGGCTGGAGATCGGCGACGCCACCTCCGACACCGCGATGGTGACGACGCTGCTCGCGAGCCGTCCCGACCTGTCGGTCGAGGCCGCGGCCATGGAGGTGCTCCCGCGCCTGCGGGGCGCGTTCAGCTTCGTCTTCATGGACGAGGGCACGCTGTACGCGGCCCGCGACGCCCAGGGCGTGCGTCCGCTCGTGCTCGGCCGCATGGAGCGGGGCTGGGCGGTCGCGAGCGAGACCGCCGCGCTGGACATCGTCGGGGCCAGCTTCGTCCGCGAGGTCGAGCCCGGCGAGATCCTCGCGATCGACGAGCACGGCCTGCGCTCGAGCCGGTTCGCGACCCCCGAGCCCAAGGGCTGCCTTTTCGAGTACGTCTACCTGGCGCGCCCCGACACGACGATCGCCGGCCGCAACATGTACGCGGCCCGTGTCGAGGTCGGCCGGCGGCTCGCCAAGGAGCACCCGGTCGAGGCCGACCTGGTCATCGGCGTCCCGCAGTCGGGCATCCCGGCCGCGATCGGCTATGCCGAGGAGTCGGGGATCCCGTACAGCGAGGGGTTCATGAAGAACGCCTACGTCGGGCGCACCTTCATCCAGCCGTCGCAGACGATCCGGCAGCTCGGCATCCGGCTCAAGCTCAACCCGCTGCGCGAGGTCGTCCGCGGCAAGCGCATCGTGGTCGTCGACGACTCGATCGTGCGCGGCAACACCCAGCGCGCCCAGATCCGGATGCTGCGCGAGGCGGGCGCCCTCGAGGTGCACGTGCGGATCTCGTCGCCGCCGGTCAAGTGGCCCTGCTTCTACGGCATCGACTTCGCCACCCGCGCCGAGCTGATCGCCAACGGGCTCGAGATCGACGGCATCCGGCGCTCGATCGGCGCGGACAGCCTGGGCTACATCTCGCTGGAGGAGTTGGTGCTCTCCACCGAGCAGCCCAAGTCGCGGCTGTGCATGGCGTGCTTCGACGGGCAATATCCGATCGAGCTGCCGGCCGGTCACCTCATCGGCAAGCACCTGCTGGAGAGCGTCGGCAAGCGGGCGAGCATGCCGGCCGCCGATGCCGCGGCCACGAGCGCCGCGGTGGCGGGCCTCGAGCAGGAGTACGAGGACGAGCAGTACGCGGAGGGTGAGCGGAGCACCGCCCAGCCTCTCGTGGGCAGCCCGGGCGGCGTCGACGCCCTGCACCGCCCGTAACGGCGTGCGCCCGAGTGCGGGCGCAGCGTCGTCAAGTCGTGCCGATTCCGGGTCGGCGGCGGCTGATCGTCGAGGTCAGCCCGCCGTCGGCTTGGGGCCGGACGGGACTCGGCCTTAGGGTCGAGAGGGCCGGAACGATCCGTGCCGTCCCGACGTCAGACAAAGAGCGGCCCAGCCGAGGCAGCACCACCTAAGGGGAGAAGCGTGACGCACGTGTCCGAGCGCAACAGTGCCGGATCCAACGGCGCCGAGGGCGGCGGCGACCGCCCGTGGTCGGCGGGCGCGGGCCGCACCGGCCGTAAGCGCACGGTGACGTACGCGGACGCGGGCGTCTCGATCCACGCCGGTGAGCAGGCCGTGGAGCTGCTGAAGTCCAAGGTCAAGAAAACGACGCGGCCCGAGGTCATGGGCGACCTGGGCGGCTTCGCGGGCCTCTTCAAGCTCGACATGACGAAGTACAAGAGCCCGATCCTCGCCAGCTCGACCGACGGCGTGGGCACCAAGCTCGTCATCGCCCAGCAGATGAACATCCACGACACGATCGGCATCGACCTGGTCGCCATGGTCGTCGACGACCTCGTGGCCTGCGGCGCCGAGCCGCTGTTCCTGCTCGACTACATCGCCACCGGCGAGGTCGTGCCCGACCGGATCTCCGAGATCGGCGCCGGCATCGCGGACGGCTGCCGTTACGCGGGCTGCGCGCTGCTGGGCGGCGAGACGGCCGAGCACCCCGGCGTGATGCGCCCCGACGAGTACGACGTGTCCGCCACCGGCGTCGGCGTGGTCGAGGAGAGCGAGATCCTCGGCGCCCACAAGGTGGAGCTCGGCGACGCCGTCATCGCGATGCGCTCGTCCGGCCTGCACTCCAACGGCTACTCGCTGGTCCGTCACGTCCTGCTGGGCGCGGGCCGGATGCGGCTCGACACGGTCGTCGACGACTTCGGCGGGCAGCGCACCCTGGGCGAGGAGCTGCTCACGCCCACCAAGATCTACGCGAAGGACTGCCTCGGCCTGATCGAGGAGACCGACACCCGCGCCTTCTGCCACGTCACGGGCGGCGGCATCCCCGGCAACCTGGTCCGGGTCCTGCCCGAGCACCTCGACGCCGTGGTGGACCGCTCGACCTGGCGCCCGCAGCCCATCTTCGACCTCATCCAGGCCAAGGGCCGGATCGACGACTCGGACATGGAGGCCACGTTCAACATGGGCGTGGGCATGTTCGCGATCGTGTCGGCCGACGACGCCGACCGCGCGATGGCCTACCTGACTGGCCGCGGCGTCGAGGCCTGGCAGGTCGGCGAGGTCATCGAGGGCAGCCAGGAGGTCCAGATGGTCGGGCAGTACACCCGCGGCTGAGCCCGCCGGGAGGAGCTGGACGGGGCCCGGTAGGGCCCCGTTTTTGCCGCCCGGCCCGGGCCGGAGGCGCTGTGCAATGATTCGTATGCTTCGATGTCTTGACACGGAACTCTTGGATGGAGGGGGAGGGCGCACGGCTGCGGACGGACCGCAGCCGAGGATGACGGGGAGGTGAGACCTTGGGCACGCGCTGGACGGGTATGCGCGGTATCGCCACAGTCCCTACCTACGTCGTCATGCAGCCCACCACGCTCTGCAATCTCGACTGCTCCTACTGTTACCTACCGTTCCGGCGGGTGGACCGGCGGATGAGCGTCGAAGTCGCCGCCGCCGTCGCCGGCCCGGTGAACGAATGGGCCCGCGAGGGGCGCTTCTCCGTCGTCTGGCACGGCGGCGAGCCCCTGGCCGCCGGGCGTGAGCACTTCGCGGCGCTGCTGGAGCCCTTCGGGCCCGAGGTCGAACATCACGTCCAGACCAACGCCACGCTGATCGACGACGCGTGGTGCGAGTTCTTCACCGGCCGGGACATCCGGGTGAGCGTCAGCGTGGACGGCCCGGAGGCGCGGAACCACGAGCGCGTGACCCGGGGCGGAAGGCCGGCCTACGACCGGATCATGCGGGGCGCGGCGGCGTTGCGGCGCCACGGCATCCCGTACTCGGCTCTGTGTGTCGTCGCCCGGCCGCAGCCGGGGCTGGCGACCGAGCTCTACGACTACTTCCTCGACCTCGGGTGCGAGGTGCTCGGCATCAACGTCGAGGAGCTCGAGGGCGTCAACACCCGCGCCAACAGGCACCCCGAGCGGGACGTCACCGGCTTCTGGGCGGAGCTGGTCGCGGCGTGGCGGCGCGACCCGAGGATTCACCTCCGCGAGATCGAGTGGTCGCTCCGATACGCCGCCGCAGTCCTCGACGGCACGGCCGACGCCCTGCTACCCCGCCGCCTCGACCCGATCCCCACCGTGGCCCACGACGGCAGTGTGGTCTTGCTCTCACCGGAGCTCGCGGGCTTCTCGGATCCCCGCTACGGCGACTTCAGCAGCGGTAACGTGCTGGCGACCCCGCTGACGGCGATCCTGCAGGAGGCCGCCGGGACGCCCTGGATCGGCGAGTTCCTCGACGGGGTGGAGGCGTGCCGGGAGCAGTGCCCGTACTTCGGCTTCTGCGGGGGCGCCCACGCGGCCAACCGCTACTTCGAGCACGGGCGGTTCGACGTGACGACGACGGACCACTGCCGCAACAGCAAGATCCGTCTACTCGAAGGAGTGCTCGATCATGCCCGAGACCACCAGCCCACGGCCGTCTGAGCCGGAGACCGATCCGGTGACGGCCCGGGTGCGCGAGACGCGTGCGGGCCTGGCCGAGCTGCTCGAGGAGGCCGAGGAGGCCCGGCGGCGGCGCGCCGAGACGCCGGCGGACGGGTCCGCGGTCTGCGCCTGGAACCACTTCGAGAACATCCCGACCTTCTACAACTGGAACAACCGTCCCCGCTGACCGTCCCGCGCTCCACAAAACGCTGCATCGGCGAGCAAAACCGCGGGGCGACGCGGAACGACGTCCGCCCGCTGAGCGTGGACCTGCCGCGCATCGGGGCGCGCGAGAAAGCATGGATCTGCCGCGCATCGGGCGCGCACGAGAAAGCGCGGACCTGCCGCGCATCGTGGGCCTGCCGAGGAAACGGCGGGCTGCCTCGAATCGTGGGCATGCTGAAGAAGCGCTCGACCCGGCTGGTCGAGCGCCCACACCCGTACCCGTCCCCACCCGGACCGCCGCATCCACTGCGCCCGCCGCACCGCCCACGCCCGGCCGGAGGCCGCGCTCGTAGCCGCCCGAGCAGGGCACGCCAGAGCGACACGGGAGCACGGAAGCCGACGGCGGGCGCGAGCGGCCCGCTGCCGGCATGAGCGCAGCACACCGGCGCCGGTGCCCCGGGTGACGCTGGTCAGCGACTGGCGCTGACCAACGGCCGGGATCCGGCGTCGGACGGATGCGGAGAACCGAGGATCGACTACGCGCAGACCATGATGCCCACGAGGGGAACCCGCGTGAGCATCATGGACCTACGGAACGACCGCGACACACGGGAGCACGCGGGAAGCCGCGTGCTCGGCGTTAGCGGGGTCGTCGATACGAGTCAGCGCCTCGGTGGCGAAGACCAGCGGTCCTGCTCGTCGTCCGCGTCGTCGTCATCGTCGTCGACGAACTCATCGTTGTCGTCGTCGAAGCGATGATCGGACTTCGTGGCACCCGCCAGTTCGCGCTGCAAGGCGGTGAGGTCGGTGTTCGGGGAGTGATACTTCAACTCCCGGGCCACCTTCGTCTGCTTGGCCTTAGCACGGCCGCGCCCCATGGCTCGACCCCCTCGCACAGAATTCGGGGCAGCCCGAAGGCGGGCCCCGATGACGTCAGGCATCTCTCGTGGGTCTTACGGTACATGGACGACGCCGCCTTCGGCACCTCGGGTTACGTGTACCACCGTCGCGCGTCGCGGCATGTCGCGGACCTGACGCGCGACGGCGTACAAAAGCCCCAAACGTCCGCCCTCCCGCAGGCCGCACCGGTAAAGGCAGGCTGCACTGGTAAAGGCAGGCTGCACCGGAAAGGACAGCCGCCCCCAGCGGTGGAGACAAGCCCGCACCGGTGAGGCGGGGCGGGGCGAAGGCCGGACTCACCCGAGGTAGATGCTCCGCAACCGGCCGACCTCGGCCATCCGCCGCTCGGCGAGCCGGTCCGCGGCCACCGCCGGCGGCACGCCCTCGTCCGCGGCAAGCCGCAGGATCTTGCCGGTCGTCTCGAAGATCTTGGTCGCGCGCAGCTTGGCCCGCTCGAAGTTGAAGCCCTCGATCTCGTCGGCCACCTGGATCACCCCGCCCGCGTTGACCACGTAGTCCGGCGTGTAGAGGATGCCGCGCTCCTCCAGCTGCTTCTCGATGCCGGGGTGGGCGAGCTGGTTGTTCGCCCCGCCGGTGACGACCTTGGCGCGCAGCGCGGCCACCGTGTCGTCGTTGAGGGCGCCGCCGAGGGCGCAGGGGGCGTAGACGTCGATGTCGCTGGTGACGAGCGCCTGGGTGTCCGCGACAAGATCGATTTGGGGGTACGTCGTCCGCGCCCACTCCAGCGCCGCCGCGCTCACGTCCGTGGCGACCACCGCGGCGCCGTCCTCGATCAGGTGACCCGCCAGGTACTTGCCGACCTTGCCCAGGCCCGCGATGCCGACCCGGCGTCCGGCGAGCGTCGGGCTGCCCCACGTGTGCTCGGCGGCGGCCCGCATGCCCTGGAAGACGCCCCACGCGGTGAGCACCGAGGAGTCGCCGGCGCCGCCGTGCTCGACGCTGCGCCCGGTCACGTACTTGGTCTCGCGCGCGATCACGTCCATGTCCGGCACGTACGTCCCGACGTCGCACGCGGTGTAGTAGCGGCCGCGCAGGGTCTCCACGAACCGCCCGTACGCCCGCAGCAGCGCCTCGGACTTGTCCAGCGCCGGGTCGCCCCAGATCACGGCCTTGCCGCCGCCCAGATCCAGCCCCGCCAGCGCGTTCTTGTACGCCATCCCGCGCGACAGATTCAGCGCGTCCGTGACGGCGGCCTCTTCGCTCTCGTACGGGTAGAACCTCGTCCCGCCCAGCGCGGGCCCGAGGGCCGTCGAGTAGATGCTGATGATCGCCCGCAGGCCGGTGTGCCGGTCCTGGCAGAAGACGACCTGCTCGTGCCCGGCGGCGTCCGGGCCGGCACTGCTTACGAACACGCCCATGACTGTTCTCTCCTGGTGGTCGGGTGTGCCGCCCTCGTGAGGCGGACGCGTGCGCCGGTGGGGTAACCGGACAAGACGCAGCCTAAGCCCGCGGCAATCCGGGGGCGCGGGAAGCCAACCACGGCCGTTTTCGTGAAAGGATCGCGCCGTGCCGTCCTTGTTCGCGTCGTACCTGCGTGTTTACGAGCCGCTGACCGCCTTCGACCGGGAGCGCCAGGTTTTCTGGCGGCGTTACGTCCGCGAGGGCCGGGCGCTGGGCCCCCTCGAGGGCCCGGTCAAACAGCGCACCGCCGTCCTCGAGGCGCTCGGCGCCGGCTGGACCCGGCTGCCCGACCTGCCCGACGAGGCGTACGCGCTGGAGTGGGGCGACACCCTGCTGGTCTGCCCCTGGAACCTGCGTCTCCGGGTGGCCGAGGCGGCCCTCAACGCCCGGGACGGCGTGCCCACCGTGCTGGCCGACGCCTTCGTGCCGCCGGTGCTGGCGGGCCAGGCCAAGGCGGTGGTGGACGACTGGCGCAGCGGGGCCAAGGTGCTCGAGCAGGGGGTGCCGCGCGTGCACGAGCAGGTCGCCACGTGGGGCGTGCCGCTGCGGTGGTTCGTGTTCGTGGACCTGGAGGAGCGGGAGATCGATCTCGGGGACGGCCGGCGGGTGCTGCGCTACCGCACCGAGATCTCCAAGGCGCGCCGCCGGGCGCACCGCGGGGTGTCGGTGCTGCGCAAGTCGCTGGGCGACGCCCCGATCACCGAGGCGGTGGAGGAGGGCACGCGGTGGCTGGAGGAGTTCCACCCGCGCTCGGTGGTCGAGCTCGACTACGGCGGCCTGACCGGGTTGCTCGGCGACGACGACCTTCAGGGTGACGATTCACCCGGACTGGTGGCTGCCGGCCTGTCGGCACTCTCCCGTGGCGACGCCGATGCGGCCACGGAGGCGTACGAGAAGATCGTCGCGAGGTGGCGCGCGGTCCAGTTGCTCGAGCGTTGCAACTGACGCCCGTCAATAACTCCGTGACCTGGTAAAAGGGGCTCGACAGGGGTCGCTGAGGCGAATACTCTTCGTAATCAGCGCTCCGCGAAGCGTGATTTTCGGTCCAAACGAGACACTTTCTGGCGTAGAAAATCGGTTTAAATCGGTCTTGCTTCCACCATCTATCTAGGGACGATCGGCCGTTCGGCCCATGTCGGACATCGGGGACTAGCCGGACCATGGGAGACGCACCGGCCGGCGGGACCCCGGCCGATGTCTTTAGGTACCTGTGGAGGAGTGACCGATGGCATCGCGTACGCACGATCCTGAGCCGCTACTAACGCCGGCCGAGGTGGCGTCGATGTTCCGTGTCGACCCGAAGACCGTCACCCGGTGGGCCAAGGCGGGCAAGCTCAGCGCAATTCGCACGCTGGGCGGACACCGTCGCTACCGGGAGTCGGAGGTTCGCGCCCTGCTGCAGGGGCAGATCCCCGCGCAGCGTCAGGGCGACTGAACGGACCGCAGTCGACCGAGGACCGTTTGAGGGGCGAGCGCCGGGGAAGGCGATCGCCCCTTGATCGTTTCATGAGACCAGGACCGCGGTCGTGCCGTCCGCACCGCGGCGCAGCCGGCTTCCGGTCAGGGTGAGCCACCCCGCCAGGCCGTACTTGCGCTTGATGGCGCTCTTGATCCGGTCCAGGTCCGCGCGGTCGCCGATCCGCGCGCTCGCCTCCAGGGACTCACCGCTGGGATTGCCCCGCATGTCGCACGCGGCCAGCGTCACCCGCCCGTTGTTGCGGATGCGTTTGAGCTTGGCGGCCTCGTTGAACGTCCAGAACGCGAGCCCGCCGCCGTCCGGCACCACCCACACCGGGGTGGCCACCGCACGGCCGTCCTTGCGATAGGTCGTCACCAGGACGTACTTCTCCGCGCCGAGTTGCTCGAGCGTCGCCATGTCATAAGAGTAGTGACAATGGACGAGCCTGAGCCCGGCGATGTTTTCGGCGAGTTGATCAAAGATGCATGGGCCGTTCGGACGGGTGTCGGTCCTCGCCCTCTGGCCGGCGGACGTGTACCCCGGCCGGTGATCGAGGTCATCGAGCGCGACGACGGACTGATCAACGGCGCCCCCGCCGACCACTATCTCGGCGAGCCCGCGGAGTGGCAGCCGCACGACCACCGCGCCCTCCGGCTGTGCCGCGGCGCCGTGCTCGACATCGGCTGCGGCGCCGGGCGTACGGCCCTCGAGCTGCAACGCCGCAGCATGGCGGTGACCGGCCTCGACGTGTCGCCGGGCGCCATCGAGGTCGCCCGCAAGCGGGGGCTGCGCGACACCGTCGTCGCGACGGTCGGCGACTTCACGCGCAGCGCGACCCGCTATGACACCTTCCTGCTGCTCGGCAACAACCTCGGGCTGCTCGGCGGCCGGGAGCAGGCGCCGGGCTTCCTCGCGTCGCTCGCCCAGCTGGCCAGGCCGGGCGCCCGGATCGTCGCGCAGGGCACGGATCCCTACGGCACGACCGACCCCGTGCACGTGGCCTATCACCAGCGCAACCGCGACCGCGGCCGGCTCGGCGGCCAGCTGCGGCTCCGGCTGCGCTACCGGCGCCTCGCCACGGACTGGTTCGACTACCTGAACTGCTCGGTGCCGGAGCTGGAGGAGCTTCTGGAGGGCACGGCCTGGCGGCTCAAATCTGTCGACGTCCAGGACCGCCCCTACTACCTTGCGGTCATGGAGCTGACCCCTTGACCAATGATCAGGTACGCATCAGCCGCCGCATCGCGATGGTGCTGCGGCACCGCCCCGAAAGCGCCGGCCTGACCCTGGACCCGCAGGGCTGGGTGCCCGTCACCGCCCTGCTCGCCGCCCTCCGCATCTCCCGCGCCACCCTCGACGCCGTGGTGGCCGGCAACGACAAGCAGCGGTTCGCCGTCGCCACCGGACCGGACGGCGTCGAGCGGATCCGGGCCAGCCAGGGCCACTCGCGCCGCGTCGAGGTGGATCTCGGGCTGCCGCCGGTGGATCCGCCGCCCGTGCTCTATCACGGCACCCCGCGGACGAACCTCGCCTCGATCCTGCGGGACGGGCTGCGACCGGGCAGCCGGCATCACGTACACCTGTCTCCTGATCTGCGGACCGCGACCATCGTCGGCAGCCGGCGTTCCACGGACGTGGTGATTCTGCGGGTCGACACGGCCGCCATGGCCGCGGCGGGACATGTGTTCCACCGCAGCGAGAACGGCGTCTGGCTGACCGCCGCGGTGCCACCGTTGTTCCTTATCGAACATTCGGAGTAAACGGACAAAAGCAACGCCTCGGTGAGGAAGCCGCCACCGCCCGTTAGCGTATGGGCATGGGGAGGGTTACTCGGCGTCAGCTGACGAACCTTCTCGGTGCGTGCGGGGTGGTCGTCACGCTCGGCGGTCTGTCCTTCGGGCTCCCCGCGCTCAACCACGCCCTCCCCGCCGACCGGCCGGTGCCCACCGACCGGCCGTACGACATCGGAGGTGGCGTGAGCGTCGTCCCGCCGCCCGGTGCGCGCATCGACGTCACCGACACGCGGCCCGGTGAGGACTCCGGCACCGTGCTGTTCCGGGTCGGTGCGGTCCGCTATCTCATCAGCGTCCAGCCCTTCGAGGGCTCGCTGAGCGCGGCCGTCGACCGGCTGCGCCGGCGCATCACCGGCAACTCCGGCTATCAGGTCACCGGCACCGAGCTGTCCGTCGCGACCACGGGCGGCCTGCAGGGTGTCCAGGGCGGCTTCAGCGGCCCGGGCCGGGGCGGCCGCTATGTGGTCTTCGTCGCCGACAGCCGCACCATCGAGGTCACCGTGAGCGGCGCCGATCTCGACCTCGGCCGGATCCTGCCGGCCATCAACCGCAGCACTGCCACCCTCCGGTACGCCCCGGAGCCCACCGGATGACCGCGGAGCCCCGATTGCGCAGTGACCGGAGTGCCCCTGTGCAGCCGGGAGCCGCGCCCGACGGGAGGCTGCCCGGCCTGCCCGCCTTCTGGATCGTGCTCGCCCTGCTGGCCGCCGGCGCCGTCCGGATGGCCATGATCATCACTGGCTACGTCCGCGAGTACCCCGTGGCGCTGCTCACCTCGGCGGCGCTCTTCGCCCTGCTCGCCGTGCCGTTCTGGTTCGTCGTCTCGGAGCTGGACTTCCTGGAGCGGGAACCCCCGTCGCTGCTGCTCATCGCGTTCGGCTGGGGCGGCCTCGTGGCGACCTCCGCGTCGATCCCGGCCAGCGGCGCCCTCGACGACATCATCGCCAAGCTCGGCTCGCCCCACCTCGCCGCCGACTGGGGTGTGGCGCTCGCCGGCCCCACGGTCGAGGAGATAGCCAAGGCGCTCGGCGTCGTCGCGATCGTGCTCATCGCCCGCCACCAGATCAACAGCGTGCTGGACGGCGTCGTCTACGGCGCGACGGTCGGCCTGGGCTTCCAGATCATCGAAGACATTGTGTACGCGATGGGAGCTGTCGCCCTTGCGGGCCAGGGCGACACCGTCGAGCCGGTCGTCACCACTTTTCTGCTGCGCGGCTTCGTCTCCGGCGTGTGGAGTCACACCCTGTTCACCGCGCTCGCCGGTGCGGGGATCGGCTACCTCGTCGTACGGGGAGAACGGTCATTCCGCACCCGCCTCGGCGCCGCCGCGCTGGCCCTCTTCGCCGCTTGGGCGTCACACGTCCTGTGGAACTCGCCGCTGCTCCGGGACGGCCTGGGCAACGGCGCGGTGGCCCTGCTCGCGGTGCTCGTGCTCAAGGGGCTGCCGCCGCTGGTGCTCATCTGGCTGCTGGTGCGGTCGGCGCACGACCGGGAGGCCGACTACTACGCCGAACAGCTCGCCAAGCTGGACGACGCCGAACTCATCACGCCCGCGGAACGTCAGGCGCTCAAGGCCGGGTCGCGACGGGCCAGCGCCCGGGCCCACGCGCGGGCCCGGGCCGGCTGGCGGGCCCGGGCGGCCGTGCGCCGGCTGCAGCGCGCCCAGGCCCGGCTGGCGGTCGAGCTGAGCCGCGGGACGCCGGACCTGAGCCGCTGGAGCCACGAGATCCGCCGGCAGCGCCGGGTGCTCAACCGGCTGGGACATCCCGAGGCGGTCGCGCCGGACGGGAAGGGGCCCTGGCGGCGTACGGCATCGGGGATCTTCTCCACCGCGCTGGCGCTCGCCGTGCTCTGGGCCGTGGTCAGCACCCTCGGCGGGGGTTGATCCCTCAGATCGTGGGCGGCAGGCCGCCGTCGCCGTCGACCACCTGGGTCGGGTTGTTGTTCTGGTCGAGGTCCACCATCGTGATGTCGACCAGCCCGTCGCCGTCGGTGTCGAACTGGAAGAGGTCCGCCTTGCCGTCGCCGTCGGTGTCGGCCACCCACATGTCCGGCTTGCCGTCGCCGTTGGTGTCGCTGGCGATCAGGTCCACGCGGTCGTTCCCGCGCGTCTCGACGGTCTCCTGGGGCTCGGTCATCGGTGTCTCCTCGTCCGCTGGGGGTCGGTCGGTAACAACGTAGGACTCGGTCTCCACCCGAGCTCGCCGGGAAACCCCGTTTCGCCGGTAACGTTGCCGACCGTGGACACGGACGCATTGATCAGCGGCACGCTCGGCGAGCGGCTGGGCATCGAGATCACGGAGGCCACCCCGGAGCGGGTGGTGGGGACGATGCCGGTGGAGGGCAACACCCAGCCGTACGGGCTGCTGCACGGCGGCGCCTCCTGCGTGCTCGCCGAGACGCTCGGATCGGTCGGGGCCGCCCTGCACGGGGCGACCGTGGACCGGCCGTTCGCCGTGGGTGTCGACATCAACGCGACGCACCACAAGGCCGTCCGGCACGGCGTGGTGACCGGCGTCGCGACGCCCCTGCACCGCGGCCGGACGGCGGTCACCTATGAGATCGTCATCACCGACGAGGAGGACGCGCGCGTGTGCACCGCTCGGATCACATGCCTCCTTCGTGGCGCGTGAGCCTCTCCAGCGGCGTTTCTTGACGGATCCGCGTACCTTTCTTGACGTGACCGACGTACCACAGCACGCATTGGACGACGCTGCGCAGGTGTTGCAATGCGCGCTCAGCGGCGACAGTGACGCCGTGGTCGGCACCTTCGACGCGGTCGTCGACCGCTCGGGGGTCGTGGGCGCCTGGGACGTGGCCTGGTGCCTGGCCGCGACCATGGTCGGGCAGCACATCCGGCCCGGCGGACCCTGGACCCTCGACTTCCCCGGCATCGACGACGCTCGCTACGACAAGCGGTGGGTGGCCCGCTTCGTCAGCGCCTACGTCAACGGCGACGTCCCGACCGGCGAGGCGCTCTTCGGGGCCGCCATCGCCGACGGGCAGCTGCCGGAGTGCCTGCTCGCGCTCGCCGGCTCGACCGTGGCGACGTTGCGCCACCGCGCCGCCTGATGCTGGTCCTCGTCGACCTGGACAACACCCTCGTCGACCGTACGGGCTCCTTCCGCCGCTGGGCCCTCGACTGGATCCCGGCGCACGGCGGCGCCGCGGTCGACGTGGCCTGGACGATCGAGGCGGACAACGACGGCTACGAACCGCGCCCGCGCCTCGCCGCCCAGCTCGCCGAGCGGCTCGGCCTGCCCGTCCAGCACCTTCTGGAGGAGCTGCAGCTCGGCGTGGTTGCGCACCTCGACCCCGACCCCGCGGTCGCCGCGGTGCTCCAGGAGGCGGTCGCCGCCGGGTGGTCGCCGGTCGTCGTCACCAACGGTTCCGTACGCCAGCAGGAGGCGAAGCTGCGTCGTACCGGCCTGGACAAGCTCGTGGCGGGCTGGGTCGTCTCCGAGGGCGTGGGCGTGCGCAAGCCCGACCGTCGCATCTTCGACCTGGGCGCCGAGGCCGCCGGCCTTCCCTCGGCCGCCGGCGGCTGGATGATCGGGGACAACCCCGCGGACGACATCGCCGGCGCCGCCGCGGCCGGCCTTCGCACCGTCTGGCTGCACCGCGGTCGCCAGTGGCCTTCCTCTCTCGCCGTGGAACCCACGCGCACGGCCGACGACTTCCCGAGCGCCCTGCGCGGGATCCTGGGCTCCTGATCTCTCCCGTCGGAGCCGCCGGCTCTGCTCCTCGATCACAACCTTCGGCTACCAGACAGTGATCGTTTCCGGGGCGGCTGCGCCGAACTTCTGAGCGTCAGCACCGCTCGGAGGGGAACGCATCATGGGGAATCGCGCACGCAAGCTCGGCTTCGCGGCCATGACCGCCGCCCTGGGCGCGAGCCTGCTCGCCGGCGTCAACGCCTCGATCCCCGCCGCCGCCGCACCGGCCCCCGCCACCGCGTTCGTCGCCACGAAGGTCATGCCGCTCGGGGACTCGATCACCCGCGGCGTCGGCTCGCCCACCCTCTCCTCCTACCGGACGAGCCTCGAGCAGCGCCTCATCCGCGGCGGGCTGGAGATCAACTACGTCGGCTCGCAGACCAACGGCACCGGCGGCGACAACCAGCACGAGGGACACGGCGGCTGGACGATCGACGAGCTCTCCGCCCGTCTCGACGGCTGGCTGGCGACCTACGAGCCCGACGTGGTGCTCGTGCACGCGGGCACCAACAACATCACGCTCGGCGACGGCCCGTACACCACGGCTCGCAAGCTCTCCGGCATGCTCGACCAGATCCGCCAGGCCCGCCCCGGCGCGCAGATCTTCGTCGCCCAGATCGCCACGTCCCGGGTGCCGCGCGAGGCCGCCGCCGACCGCATCTACAACCGGCTGATCCCGGCCATGGTCGCGCGGAAGCAGGACGGCAACATCACGGTCGTCGACCAGTCCACGGTCTCCGGCATCGACCTGCACGACCTGCGCCACCCGAACGACTTCGGCTACTCGAAGATGGCCTGGAACTGGTACCGCGCGATGTCCCTCGTGTACGGGCTGTCGGGCTACACCGGCGCGAACCCGTACCAGGCGACCCGCGCCCGCCGATGCCTGGCCGCGAAGGTCCGCGTGGGCGGCGTCGTCCGCCACCAGACCGAGTGCCGCGACTGGACGCTGCGCACTACGACCGTACGCACCAACGGCATCGAGCGGCGCGTCCGGATCTGGCAGACGCTGCGGGAGGACCGGCAGACCTACCGGGTACGCGCGGCCGGCGGCTGGATGACGCGCACGCGCGTGGTGCGCCGCTGGACCGGGCCGGGCAACCTGCTCAACGTCTGACCCCGTGGCTTCTCGCTGGGGTGCCGTGGCTTCCCGCTAGGGTGCCGGGGCTTCCGCTAGGGTGCCGGGCTTCCCGCTAGGGTGCCGGGTCGAAGAGGTCGAGCACGCCGGAGACGTCGAGCACGCGGTGGACGATGCCCGTGGCGTTGGAGATCGTCATCGGCACGCCCGCCTCCCGCCCGGCCAGCAGCCCGTCGATCAGCGCGCCCACGGCCTCGCTGTCGATGAAGGCCGTCTCGCCGAGGTCGATGACGATCCCGGCGGACCCGCCGTCCCGCACGGCCCGCAACAACTCGGACCGCACGTCGTCGCGGGCGTTGATGTCGAGATCACCGGAGAGCCGGATGTGACCGGCTTGCCGGGAGATCTGATAGGTAGGCTCGGTCACGTACACCTTCTGACATGGGCAGGGGGGCCTGGCCCGGACAGCCCTCGATGATCGCGATCATAGATCAGCCCGCACGGGGAACTCCGCCCACACATGCTTGGTGTCATCGTCGAGATACCAGCCCATGTCCAGCGAGAATTGCCGCGCCAGCTGCAGCCCGAGCCCGCCCCGCCCGAGCGCCCGATCCTCGGCCACCTCCGGCACCGCCTCCGGCGCATGGTCGACGACATCGAGCACAAAAGTGTCCCCGGCCCGGCCCAGCCGCACAATCGTCGGCGGCAACCCGTGCCGGAGCGCGTTGGTGGCCAACTCGGTGGCCACAAGCACAACCTTCTCCGGTATCTCGTCCAGCGCTGCCCCCGCCGGCAGCACCTTCCCCGTGAGCGCCTCGTGCAACGACGCCCGCAGCAGCTTGAGCTGCGCGGCGCTGTCCAGCACCCACCTGCTGACCTCGGTCATAGCGGGCGGCGTCTGCGCAGCGAGGTACGTCATGGTCCCCATATGCCCCCCACACCGGTCGATCATGCGGCCCTTCCCCCTCTCGGACCAGCCGCTCCCCGCCGCCGCCCGGACCCGCCCCTCCTTGCCGCTGGCCTTCCCCCGCCGCCCGGCCTTCGCGCTTTCCGTGCTCGGGTTCGCCTCCGCGTGCTCGCCGCATTTCCACCGGCCACTTCTTTAGCCGCACTACAACCCACAAGTGTCTGAGCGTCGCCGGACAGTAGGACCGCTCCACCAGCGACCTGCCCCGGCGCGGGCATCTGACCGAACCTGCCCGACGACCATCCGGACCGGCCGGCCGGCGCACGCCTGGACCAAGCCGGTGCCGACCGCGCCGCGCTCCGTCCCGCATGCCCAGCCAAGTCGATGCCGCCCCTGCCGCCCATGTGCGGAGCGAATCAAGTGTCGAGCCCGCCCCTGCCGCGCACGTGGTGCCGAATCTGTATCGACCAGGTCTGTGTCGCGCACGTGGTGCCGAGTCGGTGTCGACCAGATCTGTGCCGCGCACGTGGTGGGGCGAATCGGTGTCGAGCCTGCCGTGCCGCGCACGTGGGGGAGCGATTCGATGTCGGCCAGGTCGGTGTCGCGCTCGGTCCGTGTCGCGCTCGGTCCGTGTCGCGCTCGGTCCGTGTCGCGCTCGGTCCGTGTCGCGCTCGGTCTCGGGAAAGCAAAACGCCCACCCGGCGTTTCCGCGAGTGGGCGATGCTCAAAGCCCGGCGAGAGGCTTGGTGGCCAGGGGCGGGGTCGAACCGCCGACCTTCCGATTTTCAGTCGGACGCTCGTACCAACTGAGCTACCTGGCCGTTGCCGCCGATGATGCTGACGACTGGGCACTGGCGGTCCTGACGGGACTTGAACCCGCGACCTCCGCCTTGACAGGGCGGCGAGCACTCCAACTGCTCCACAGGACCTTGCTGGTGTTGCTGTCTTGCCGGTGTTGCTCACTCATTCTTACATGAGCGCTTTCTTGCTCTCGCACCGACCTAGGTCGGCCCGTACCCCCAACGGGATTCGAACCCGTGCTACCGCCTTGAAAGGGCGGCGTCCTAGGCCACTAGACGATGAGGGCAACTCCGCAATCATTGCACATCGGCAATTCCTGCGGTGTGGCCCCAACCGGCGGCCCCGCTTGAGGCTTGGAAAGCATACGTGATGGCGGGACCCTCGGCCAAATCGGTATCCCCCTCCCGGCGACGCGTCTCTGACCAGCGCAAACAGCCGCCCCCGCGGATTCGGCGGCCCGGAGGTGTGCCGAGCGCCACTCCAAGCCTTCCGTCGACGAGCCCACGACCTCGCCGAGATTCGGCCCCCAACGCCCGACGCTGACAGCACGCGACCAGCCGAGAGCGCCCAGGTACGACGCGAGACATCCGTCGGGCTGCCCGAGCGGCCGCCCGACAAGCGACTCAGAGCCCCGTCTCACCCGTTTGCCGACTACCGCCCCGGGTACTGGCCACCCGCGGTGCTGCGGCCTCCGCGACGCCACGATCGTCGGCGGACTCGGGCGTCGCGGCGACGGCGATCATGCGCACCGCCTCCATCAGGCTTCCCGGCCGTACGATCCCTTCCGGCAGCCCCTCCGCCGGCCACCCCGGCCCCGCAGCGACACACAGCAGCGGACTGTGGGCGGCCGCCCGCAACCGATGCCACTGCTCCGGGTCCCCCGTCGAGGACAGCTGGCTCCACAGCACCACGATGTCCGGCCCCGTGCGGTTGACCGCGTCGACGAGCGCCTGGGGCGGAACGCGACCGCCCAGCAGCCGGCTCGGCACGCCCCGCTCGGCCAGGCCCGCGGCGAGCGCCTCGAGCGGGAGGGTGTGCTGGTCCTCGTCGGCCGCGGCGAGGAGCACCCGGACCACCTCGTTGCCCGAGGGCCGCGCGACCGTGCTGAGCACCTCGGTGACCGTACGCGAAATCAGGTGCTCGACCTCGATGTAGCGCAACGTCGCCTCGTAGCGCTCGCCCACGCCGATCAGGACCGGCATGATCACGTCGTTCCAGGCGGCTACGACGCCGCGCTCCGCCACGGTCATCTCGAGGATCGTGCGCAGGGCGGCCGCGTCCAGCCGCATGGCAGCCCGGGCTACGCCGCGTGCGGTGGCCCCGGCGCGGCCTGTGCGGATGGTGTGGCCGCCGCCGTCACGCCCGGTGAGCGTCGCGAGATCCGCGATGTCCAGCCAGGACGTGTCGATGGCGTGCTGCAGGGGCGGCGGGGGGTCGGCCGGCCGCAAGTTGTCGGGTGTCGAGTGCCAGACGACGTCGATCATCGGCGCCTCCGGCGGATCCGTGCCTCCGGCGTCCGGCGCCGAGCCCGGCATCGGCGCACGTTTCGCCCACGCCGCGGCTTCCGCCGGCGCGACGCCCTGGGCCGTGAGCCGGCGCATCACCTCCAGCCGCTCGACGTCGTCGCGGGTGTAGCGCCGGTGCTGGCCGGGCACGTGATGGCTCGGCCCCAGCCCGTATCGCTGGTGCCATGTGCGCAGCGTGGTGACGGCGACGCCCAGCCTGCGCGCCACCGCCCCCGCTGTCAGGGCGTCATCGCCCACCTGACCGCTCCGCCGTGTCGTCGGGGTCGAGGTGGCGCTGGAGGGAGTCCGCCACGCCGCGCAGCCACGGCGCGTAAGCCCGCGGCTCCCGGGTGATCTGCGGCACCAGGTCGTCCAGGGCGACCCAGCGCAGGTCGGCCACCTCGTCCGGGTCGGCGGCCGGTGTCAGGCCCGCGGGGACGTCGCCGAGCAGCACGTGGTCGTACTCGTATTCCACGCGGCCGGTCTGCGGATCCTCCGCGTAGTACGAATAGACGCCCACCTCGGTCAGGGTCACGCCCGAGATGCCGACCTCCTCGGCGAGGCGCCGGACGGCGGCCACGGACGGTGACTCGCCGGGCGAGGGGTGACCGCAGCAGGTGTTGGCCCAGCGCAGCGGGAAGCGGGTCTTCACCGCGGCGCGCTGCTGGAGCAGGACCCGTCCCGACGGATCGCGAAGGAAGACGGAGAAGGCCCGGTGCAGCAGACCCGGAGCCACATGGGCGGCGCCGACGGTCGTCTGCCCGACGGCCAGGCCGTCCGGATCGACGAGCTCGACGAAGTCGCCCTCCCGCGTGGTCACGGGCTTCTCTCCTTCCGTGCGGCTCGTTGTCACGCCACCCTCCCCACCAAGCCGTCGGGCGCCGCGGCGGAACCGGTCACGCGGCTCGCTGCCAGCTTTCCGGAGATCAGCACCATCGGTACGCCCACACCGGGCTGTGTGCCCGACCCGGTGAAAACGACGTTGCCCAGGCTGGGGTGCAGGTTACTCGGGCGGAAGGGGCCGGTCTGAGCGAAGGTGTGCGCCGAGGCGAACGGGGTGCCGGCCGCCATGCCCTGGTCGGCCCAGTCGGCCGGGGTGATGATCCGCTCGACCTCGATCCCCTCGGAGAAGCCGATGTAGCCGCGGTCCTCCAGCGTGCGAACCAGCTCGTCCGCATACTTGCGGCCGAGCCCGCCGCGCCAGTCGAGCGGCGCGATGTCGAGATTGGGCGTCGGCGCGAGCACGTAGTAGGTCTGCCGGCCCGCCGGAGCCAGGCCGGGGTCCGAGTAGGTCGGGTTGGTGACCAGCAGTGAGGGGTCGCTCATCAGCTTGCCCTGCCGGATGACCTCGTCGAACGTGCCCTTCCACGCCGCTCCGAAGTGGATGTTGTGGTGGGCGATCTTCGAGTAGGTGCGGTCCGATCCGATGTGGAGCACGACACACGACGGCGAATACTTCAGCTTGCGCGGGCGCGCGGAGCCCGGGAGCAGATCGCGGTACGCCACGGGCAGGTCCGGGTTGAGGACGACGGCGTCGGCCGCGATGCGCTCGCCCGTGTCGGTGAGCACGGCGGTGGCCCGCCCGGCGGAGGTCTCGATCCCTGTGACGGTCGTCCCGTAGCGGAACTGCACGCCGTGCTTCTCCGCCGCGCCGGCCAGCCCCTTGGGCACGGCGTGCATGCCGCCCTTGGGGAAGTAGACGCCCGCGACCGAGTCGAGGTAGGCGATCACGGCGTAGATCGCGAGCGCGTCGTGCGGCGCCAGGCCCGCATACATGGCCTGGAAGGAGAAGATCCGGCGGGTACGCGGGTCGCGGAAGTACTGGTCGATCTTCGGCTGGAGCCGGCGGAAGCCGCCCAGGCCCAGCAGCTTGACCAGCTTGAGGTTGAGCAGGTCGATCGGGGTGTCGAGGTTGCGCCCGATGAAGTCCTCGCGCTCGAGCTGCCACAACTGCCGCGCGAAGTCGACGAAGCGCAGATAGCCGTCGGCCTCCCGCGGGCCGCAGACCCGGGAGATCTCGCCGGCCATGCGGACGGTGTCGGTGAGCACGTCGAGGGTCGAGCCGTCCGGATAGTACGCCCGGTAGGCCGGGTCGACCGGGGTCAGCTCGATCCAGTCGGCGAGCCGCTCGCCGACCGCGGCCAGGGGCTCCTCGATCAGCTCCGGCATGGTCAGGACGGTCGGGCCGGTGTCGAACTCGTAGCCGCCGACCGTGAGCCGGCCCGCCCGGCCGCCCGGGACGGCCTCCCGCTCGACGACGGTCACCTGCCGCCCGGCCGCGGCCAGGTGCAGGGCGCAGGCGAGCCCGCCCAGCCCGGCGCCGACCACCACCACGTGATCGGTTGGTCCCGTCACTTTCCGCACGTCACCAGCTCCAAAGAAGTTGTCGCAACGCCGGTGCGGGGGACGCGCCGGCGAGAAGGGAAGCAAGTGGGGAGAGAGAGTCCCGTCATCATGCCGGTCGATGCGTCGCAGTGACAGCAAGGTGCGTCAGGGCGACGCGGGCGTCCTCCTGCAGGGGCGCCTCCGCGAGAGCAGCGACGCCCTCCGCGACCCGCTCCTCGATCAGCGCCTCGAGCCGGGCCACCGCGCCGGTCTCGAGGATGATGTCCGCCTGCCGGGCGACGGCCGTCTCGTCGGCCTGCCGCTCGCGCGACCGGGGCGATCCGGCCGGGCCGGGCCCGCCGGAGCCGTCGGCGGGGATGACGGCTCCGGCGGGGTCGAGGGCCAGCTCGGCTCGCTGCGCGGGGGTAGCGAGCTGGCGAGCCAGCATGAGCAGGGCGGTGGGCTTGCCGGAGCGCAGGTCGTCGCCGGCCGGCTTGCCCGTGACGGCGGGGTCGCCGAAGACGCCGAGCAGGTCGTCGCGAAGCTGGAACGCCTCGCCGACCGCCAGGCCGTAACGGCTGTAGGCGTCGTCGATCGCGGCGGCCTCGGCCCGGGCGGGCCCGGCGAGCGCGAGCCCGAACTGCAGCGGGCGCTGCACTGTGTACGCCGCTGTCTTGTTCCGCGCCACGAGCAGCGCCCGATCGAGCGACCACTCGTCGGGCTGCGCCTCGCCCAGCACGTCGAGATATTGGCCGGCCACGGTCTCGACGCGCATGTGGTCGTAGCGCGCCCGCACCGCGAACAGGGTCGCTGTGGTCAGCGCGCTCTGCGCGATGAGCTGGTCGGCCCAGACGAGACAGAGGTCACCGACCAGGATCGCCGAGGTGGACCCGAAGCGGCCGGCGTCGCCGAGCCGGCCGGCGCTGTCGTGCTGCTCGGCGAAGAGGCGGTGGGCGGTCGGGCGCCCGCGCCGGGTGGCCGAGTCGTCCATCACGTCGTCGTGGACGAGGGCGAACGTGTGCATGAGCTCGAGGGCGGCCAGTGCGGGCAGGACCGGGCCGATCGGCTCGCGGTCGCCCACGACGCCGCGCCAGCCCCAGTGGGCGAAGGTCGGCCGGAGCCGCTTGCCGCCGGCCAGCACCAGGTCGCGGGTCGTGCGGGCGAAGCTGCCGAGCTCGGGATCCATGGCGTCGAGCGCGGCGATCTGGCGGGCGAGGAAGTCGGCCAGCGTCCCCTCGACGGCGCTCGCCAGCGCGTCGGCGGGCGTCGGCTGGTGAGGGAGGTCGCAGCGGGGGCGTCCCTCGAGGATGTCGTTGGCCATGCCGCGAGATTACCGTAGGCTGCGTGTTGCGTCGATTCGTGCGTCGATTCTTTTTGAGATGTTGAAGGAGGCCGGGGTGGAGACGGACCTTGCCGCTGCCTACGAGCGCAGCCGGCTGCTGCACCGCAGTCACGGTCGCACGTATTACCTGGCCACGCGCCTCTTACCCCGGTGGAAGAGACGTCATGTCCATGCGCTCTACGGATTCACCAGGTATGCCGACGAGATCGTCGACCGGGCGGGTGACCTTCCTCCCACCGAGCGCGCGGCCCAGCTCAACGAGTGGTCCGCCCAGTTCGTCGCGGGCCTGCGCGGGCAGCGGTCCGACGACCCGCTGCTGCCCGCGGTGCTGCACACGATCGCCGTCTTCGACCTGAGCGTGGACGATTTCGACGCGTTCCTGCGCAGCATGGCGATGGATCTCACCGTCACGTCCTACGCGACCTATGACGACCTGCTCGACTACATGGAGGGGTCGGCGGCCGTGATCGGCACGATGATGCTGCCGATCCTCGGGTCCCGCGATCCCGCGGCGGCGCGCGAGCCCGCCCGGCAGCTCGGCCTGGCGTTCCAGCTCACCAACTTCATCCGCGACGTCGCCGAGGATCTCGACCGCGGCCGGATCTACCTGCCCGAGGCACATCTCGCCGAGTTCGGTGTGACCCGCGCCGACCTGGAGCGGGCGCGCGCCGCCGGCCGGTCGACCCCGGCGATCAAGGCGCTGGTCAAGGCCGAGATCGCCCGCGCCGACGAGCACTATGCCCAGGCCGCGCCCGGCATCCCCATGCTCCAGCCCAGCTCCCAGGCCTGCATGCGGACGGCCTTCCATCTGTACGCGGGGATTCTCGACGAGGTCGTGGCAGCCGACTACGACGTGTTCGTCCGCCGGGCCACCGTGCCCAACCAACGGCGCGCCAAGGTCGCCGCCCGGTCGTTGCTGACCAAACCCGGCACGCCGGTGCCCGCCCTGGTGCGAGGCTGCTGACATGCGCACGGCCGTCGTCCTTCTCACGCGTGACCTGCGGGTCCACGACAATCCCGCGCTGGCCGCAGCCTGTGCCAATGCCGAGCGGGTCGTGCCCCTGTTCGTCCTCGATCCGCGGCTGGGGGAGCTCTCGCCCAACCGCAACCGCTTCCTCCACCAGAGCCTGGCCGACCTGCGGACGAGCCTGCGCGCGCTCGGCGGCGACCTGGTGCTGCGCCGCGGCGATCCCGTCGCCGAGACGATCAAGCTCGCCCGGGAGGTGTCCGCCGAGGGCATCGCGGTCGCCGAGGACGTCAGCACCTATGCGAGGCGGCGTGAGCAGCGGCTGCGCGAGGAGTGCGAGCGTCACCGCATCTCGCTGCGGCTCTTCACCAGCGTCACGGTCGTGGCCCCCGGCGAGCTGCGACCGGCCGGCGGCAGCTCCTACAAGGTGTTCTCGCCCTACTACCGGACATGGGAGACGGCGAAGTGGCGCGACGAGGTCGCCACTCCCGAGCGGATCACGCTGCCCGAGGGCATTACGACCGGGCGGATGCCGGCGCTGCCGCCGGGGGAGTCGCCGGCCGCACTCGACGGCGGGGAGACCGAGGGACGCCGCCGCCTCGACACGTGGCTGCGCCACCTGGGGCCGTACGACGAGTTGCACAACGACATGCCCGCCGACGGCACCTCGCGGCTGAGTGCGTACCTCCGCTTCGGTTGTCTTTCTCCGCTGGTCGTGGCGAACGCGGCGCGGGCGCAGGACGGCGCCGGACCCGCGGCGTTCGTGCGCCAGCTCAGCTGGCGTGACTTCTACTACCAGGTGACCAACGCGTTCCCGAAGATCTCGACGCAGCCCTACCGCGCATCGGGTGACACCGGCTGGCGCGCCGACGAGGAGGCGCTGCAGCACTGGAAGGACGGCTTGACCGGGGTGCCGGTCGTGGACGCCGGGATGCGGCAGATGCAGGCCGAGGGCTGGATGCACAACCGGGCGCGGCTCATCACGGCGAGCTTCCTCACCAAGCATCTCGGCCTCGACTGGCGCGACGGCGTGAAGTGGTTCTTCCGGTGGCTCAACGACGGTGACGTGGCCAACAATTCGGGCAACTGGCAGTGGGTGGCGGGCACGGGCAACGACACCAAGCCCTACCGGCGGTTCAATCCGATCCGTCAGGCCGAGCGCTTCGACCCCGCCGGCGAGTACGTTCGTCAGTACGTACCGGAGTTGAGGTCGATTCCGGGCAAGGCCGTGCACCAACCCTGGCGCCTGCCGGATACGGTGCGGTCAGGCCTGGACTATCCGGGTCCGCTGGAGTCGCATCGCGACGAGGCGGTCTGGTTGAGGCCATGAGATTTCCGCTCGGTCCGCTGGGCGGGAAGTGGGTCCTGCCGGCTTGTTGCGTTCGTCCGTTGATGGCCGGCAGGGCCCGCGACTTCCTGCCCAGGACGAGTCATGGGAAAACCTCTCCCATCTGGGCCGCCCGATCACTCCGTCAGCGCGCGCCAGCTGCCGTAACGATGCACCGCGATGCCGGCGAAAGCCGCCGTCCGGCGCGTCGCCGAGTCCACTTCGGCCAGCTCGCTCTGCAGGTGGGACGCGCCCTCCTCGGCAAAGGTGCACTGCGGGCAGTCCGCCAGCCGGTCCGTCTCCGCGCCCAGCCGCACCCGCTTGCCGACCGCCCTGCCCCGCGCCAGCCAGTCCTGACTGACGGCAAGGATCGAATTCGGACCGGTACCGCTGTCGCGATAGCTCATCACCGTGACCGCGTTCACCCGCTTGAGCACCTCGTCGGCGAGGTTGCGCCCCTTGACCCGATGCTCGCCGTACCAGAACGGCACATCGGCCTCGATCGGCAGCGCAGTCCCGGCCCGCACCTTGTCCAGCAGCGCCAGGTAGGACGTGGCGGTGCCCTCGAGGTTCTCGGACCACCCGGCGGTCAGGTAGGGCTCGACGTCCAGGTGGACGCCGGCGAAGATGCCGGTCGTCAGCACGGCGCGCAGCCACGCCAGGGCCGCCGCGTGATCGGTCACCCAGGCAGGGTCCCCGCCCAGGGCGCGCAGCTTGATCCGCTTGGCGTCCGCACGCTCCTTCATGTCCTGGAGCCGGGCCAGGTCACCGTTGGTGAGCACCGCGGGCGACACGTGCACGAAGATCTCCGACACCGCCTGCCGGGCCGCCCAGTCCACGACCTCGGCCGCCGGCTGGTCACCCCACAGCCACATGGCCCTGGTGCCGGCCGGTGCGGCGGTGAGACCGGCGCTGCCCGCGGACGATGCCACGGGCAGCGCCAGGGAGACGCCCATGAGGATGGCGGACACCAGCCCTGCCCGCCATCGCCCCCTCATGACCGCCCCCTCCTCGGTGTTTCCTCTTCCGCGGGGGTTCAGAATCGGTCACGTGGAGGACGGGATGAGAAGTCGCGGCTAGCCGGAAATCACCGACGTGACCGTCGTCCCGGCCGGCCCGGTGACGATGCGCACGTCGGACATGTTCCGGGCGATCCACAGGCCGCGGCCACCGGGCAGCGAGGGCGGCGGCAGAGTACGTCCGGCCTCCGGGTCCGTCAGCCCGGGGCCCGAGTCGGTGACCTCGCAATGGATCTCGTCGTCCCCGGCAATCCACAGCCTGATGCGTCCCGCGCCGCCGCCGTGGCGGACGGCATTGCTGCACAGCTCGTGGGCTATCAGCACGACCGTCTCGGCGGCCTGCTCACCGGCGACCTCGGTCACGTAAGTCGCCACGGCGGCGCGGAGTGCGTAGAGGTCACCGCCGTCGAAGGCACGCTCGAAGACCGGCGGCCGCGCGCCGGCCCGGGGACGACGCACCGGCTGGGCAGCCCGGGGCAGCGGATTCCGGGCGTTCCGGCCCGGCGCGGAGCCGGTCACGTCAGCGCTCACCGTGGCGTACCAGCATCCTCAGGGCGGGCACGTCGGCCGCACCGGCGACGGTCAGGGTGCGCTCGACAGGCTGCCCGCAAACCACCACCATCCGCCGCTGAGGAGGGAGGCCGGCCGCCGTACGCAGAATCACCGCCGCCGCTCCGGCGTCGATGAACCCCAGGCTGCTGAGGTTCAGGTGCACGTCCACATCCAGCCGTACGGCTTCGGCGAGCGCTTCGCTCAATGCCTGCGCGCTCGTGTAATCCAGCTCGCCCGCCACCCGTACGCCGGGAGGCACGTGCTGACGGCAGATCCGCAGGACCGGATCCTCGTGGTAGACCGTCGCCGCCACCCGCCGCGGGTGCACGCGGGCGGCATAGCCGAGCGTCACCGGGTCGAAGCTCTCCCGGTCGTACTCGCAGACGGCCGTGACCAGGCCGCCCTCGAAGAGCCGGCCGACCTCGTTCTCGAAGACCAGCAGCTGCTCGGCATTGACCTGAGGGCGCGCCGCCCAGCACATGTCGGCGGTGAACCGCAGGCCGGCGTGCCCCTGCCGCAGCGCGCTCTGCAGCTCACCCGCCAGCAGCTCGACCATCGTCGCCGCGTCCGGCCCGCTGCCGCCGCCCCACAACCGATCGCTGCGCAGCACGCTGAGCTCGGCGCCGGCATCAACCCCACGCTGTACGAACTCCGCGCGCAGATCGTCCACGTCGACCGCATCGGTGAAGCACAACACCCGCTCCCCGCGCCGCAGCCCCGCCGAGACGAACGCGGCCAGGATGTCGAGCCGCTCCTCCCCGTCGGAGAAGGTCAGGCACGCATGGTCACCCGGTGCGAGCCGGTCCACGGAGGTCGTGGCGGCCATCTGTCTCCCTCGGTTGTCAAGGCACGGTCAGTACCCTCGGTTCGACGCTTCCAAGCGGGGTACCACCACACCATGTTGCGCCAGACGATTACCCGGCTCGAGAAGTCCGCCGCCCTCGACCCCGTCAGTGACCGCCTGCAGGGAGCCGTGGAGAGTGCCGCGAAGCCCGGGCGGCTGCGCGACCTCCTGCACGGCACCGTGGTGGGCCACCCTGTCCATCCCGTGCTGGTCCAGGTGCCGGTCGGATCCTTCCTGAGCGCCGCGGTGCTCGACGTGGTGCCCGGTCAGCGCCGCGCCGCCACGCTGCTGATCGGCCTGGGTGTCGCCAGCACCGGACCGGCCATCGCGGCCGGCCTGGTCGACTGGGCCTCGCTTGCCAAGGACCAGCAGCGGGTCGGGCTCGTGCACGCCACCGCCAACACGGTGGCACTCGGCCTCTACGCCGGGTCACTCGCCGCGCGGTGGTCCGGGCGGTGGGGACTCGGCCGCTTCCTTGCGTACGCGGGCCTCTCCGTCGCGGGTGCTGGTGCGTACCTCGGTGGTCATCTGTCGTACAAGCAGGGGGCTGGGGTGAACCTCGCCTCGGCGGAACTGGTCCGCATGCCCGACGGCTGGACCGAGCTCGGCGCCGTGGCAGCACTGCCCGAGGGGCGTCCGGTCGTGCGGGAGGTCGAGGGCGTACGCGTCCTCCTGTACCGCCAGGGCGAAGAAGTCACCGCGATGATCGAGCAGTGCGGGCACCAGGGTGGGCCGCTCGGTGACGGCAAGGTCGAAGGGTCCGGTGCCGATGCCTGTGTCGTGTGCCCTTGGCACGGAAGCACGTTCCGGCTCGTCGACGGGACGGCCAAGCACGGACCCGCGGCGGCGGATCAGCCGCTCCTGAGGACCCGTGTGAACGCCGGCAAGCTGGCCGTCGCCCCGCGCTGATGGGTGTTTTGGCTGGTGGTGAGCGATGTGCTGCGGGACACGGCACCCCGATTTGGCGCCCGGGAAACAGCCGGGTAATGTTTTGCGAGCCGACAGGGAAACGGACGCCAGCAAGGCGGACGGCCTGTTGATTCGGCGGGGAGACGGACGCGACGCGGCCGTCCTGCCAAATCCTTCGACTTACGGGAACGTAGCGATGCTGCCCTGCGCAGCGCGCCCCGGGCCCGCAATGAAGGGTGCACTTGGTGCGAATGGCACGAACCGGGAGATACCGGTTGACAGGGCCAGGAAGACCGAGTAAAGTTGAGCGAGTGCCCCGGGGGCGGGCCGCGAGAGCGGAGCGC
>NZ_JAUQWH010000077.1 GCF_030757795.1 Actinoplanes oryzae | reverse complement strand
CTGGGATTTCTGGAGATCCACTTTTGGTGGGGACCGCGATCCGAAAGGCCCTGCGCGGGCGATTCGGCACTCGCTCCCTCGGGCACTTGGTGGATACGGCGAACAACGGCGGCTCCTCTGGCATCGATCCCGTCCGACGGGAGGAGCGATGGTGGGCGGGTGTCGATGCCATCCCGGCCGGGTGCCGACGTCATCCGGCCGGAGAGCAACGGATGGACGTGTGACTGTACGAGTGGTCCACGGACATCCACGACGGGGAGTATCCACAAGCTGTGTGTGGAAGCTGGGGACAATCGACGTACCGCCGTGTTTCACGTGAAACGGGGACCACGGCGCTCGGCTTTCCACGGCGGTATCCACAGGGCCTACAGGCCTGCGACGTCGTGTTTCACGTGAAACGGCGGGGGCTGTGGATAACTTCTGTGGATAACTTCGCGGGTGTGCGCCGAGGTCCTCCGACGGTGATGGGCTTCGACGTCGGAGCGGCCGGCTGGGGCGCGGTGAGCGGCCGGCGTCGTCGCGCGAAGACGGCCGATCGGCGGACCGGAAATTGACCCGGGACATGGTCTTCGTCCTGCACTAGGGTCAGCGTCGTGCCCGACGATGCCCCCTCGCTGCCGGACTTCATCCGGTGGCCGTCCTTTCCCTTCGAAGGCGACCTCCGGGTCAAGCCCCTGAAAGAACCCGTCGCGGTCGAGCCGGCCCGGAGCGGCGAGAACGCCGAGGACTGCGTGGCCTGCAGCACGCCCGACGACGCGTACATCTGGGTCAGCGAGCGATGGCGCGTCCGGGGCATGGACCGGCCGACCGGGCTGCCGGCGGTGCTGATCCTCGAATGCCGCTCGCACCTCGATCTCGGCGACCTGCCCAACCTGCTCGCCGCCGAGCTCGGCGTCATGACGGTCCGGCTCGAGCGCGCGATCCGCTCCCTCGACGGCGTCGCCCGGGTTCACGTGAATCGGTGGGGCGACGGCTCCGCGCACCTGCACATGTGGTTCCTGGCCCGGCCCCACGGAATGCTGCAGCTCCGCGGAACCTTCCTGGCGCTCTGGGACGACATCCTCCCGGTCATCCCCGAACACCAATGGCGCGAGAACATGGCCCTCGTCGCCGCCTGGCTCGCGGAGTTCGGCGGCCAGGCGATCGCCGAGCCCCCGCACATCCAATGGGAATCACCGGCCACCTTCACCGATCAGCCGGCGTGGGCGAGCCCCGAAACGGCAACCGAGGACGACGGCGCCGTGCGCTTCGGGTCGGCCATCGACAACCTCGCCGAAGCGTCGCTCGACGACCCGACCGCGGGAACAGGGCGCAGGAGCAACCACGGCGAGCCCTCGGTCGCCATTCCGCAGCAGCAGGACGGCCGCACGAGAGAGCCGGGGGCGACAGCCGGCAACGACCCCGGGCGGTAGCCGACAGAAAGCGAGAAGGGCGGGCCACCTACGAGGTAGCCCGCCCTTCTCGACGAAACACCGGGCCTACGAAGCTCCCCGGGCAATCGCCCGCGACACCAGCCCGGCGAGCATCCCCCCGAAGTCCAGCCCCGCGGCCTCCGCGGCCAACGGCACCAGCGACGTCTCGGTCATCCCCGGCGACACGCTGACCTCCAGCACGTACGCCAGTCCGTCCTCGTCGACGATCAGGTCGACCCGCGACAGGTCCCGAAGCCCCAGCGCCTTGTGCGCCGCGAGCGCCGTGTCAGCCACCGCCGAGGCCACAGCGGGCGACAACCGCGCCGGCGTGTGCCACGTGGTGAGTCCGGCCGTGTACCGAGCGGCGTAGTCGTACACCCCGTTCCTCGGCACGATCTCCACGGCCGGCAGCGCGAACGGCCCCTCCCCCAGGTCCACCACGGTCACCGCCACGTCCATGCCGGTGACGTACTTCTCGACCAGCGCGGTCGAGTCGTACGCGAAGCAGCCCACCATCGCCGCCGACAGCGCCGGAGACTCGCGGACCGCGGAGGCGCCCAGGCCCGATCCTCCCTGCGCCGGCTTCACCATCAGCGGCAGCCCGAGCCGCGCCTCGATGCGGTCGAGGACGGCGACCGCCCCGAGCTCCGAGAAGCGGTCGTGGGGCAGGGCCACCCAGTCCGGCGTACGGATGCCGTGCTCGCGCAGCACCGACTTGGCCGACGGCTTGTCCCACGCGAGGCGGGACGCGGTGGCGGAACAGCCCACGTACGGCACGCCGCACAGGTCCAGCACGCCCCGCAGCGACCCGTCCTCCCCGGTCGCGCCGTGCAAGGCGATCACGACCGCGTCCGGCGGATCCTCGCGAAGAGTGGGCAGCAGCGACACGTCGGCGTCACGCAACTCGGCCGACAGACCGGCGGCGCGGAGGGTGTCGAGGATGCGGCGGCCCGACCGGAGCGAGACATCCCGCTCGTACGAGAGACCGCCGGCCAGGACGAGGACGTGCGCATCGGAAGGCGTACCCATGGCAGTGATCATGCCAAGTCGGGGCCGGGAGTGTCCGCGGCGGCCCGGCCCCGACGGCGGTGGGGGGTTGTCGGGCCGAACACCGCGCGCATGGCGAGCTCCTGCTCCATGACGCCGGAGAGCCGGCGGATGCCCTCCCGGATGCGCTCCGGAGCCGGGAACGAGTAGTTGAGCCGCATGTGGCCGGTGCCCGTGCCGTCGGCGTAGAAGCCCGTGCCCGGCACGTACGCCACCCGCGCCGCGATGGCCCGCGGCATCATCGCCTTGGCGTCGAGGCCCTCGGGGAGGGTCACCCACACGAACAGGCCACCGTTCGGACGGGTCCACGTGGTGCCTGGCGGCATGAGACCGTCGAGCGCGTCGAGCATCGCGTCGCGGCGCTCACGGTAGATCTCGCGGTACGACTTGATCTGCTCGCGCCACGGCATCGTCGACAGGTACTGCGTCACGGCGTGCTGAGCGAACGCGCTCGGGCACAGGATGTTCGCCTCGGAGGCCATGACGAGCTTCTCGCGTACGGCATGGGGTGCCAGGATCCATCCGACCCGCAGCCCCGGCGCGAAGGTCTTGGAGAACGTGCTCAGGTACAACACGCCGTCCCGCCGCCGAGCGCGCAGCGGGCGTGGGGCCTCGCCCTCGAAGCTGAGCGTGCCGTAGGGGTCGTCCTCCACCACCAGCAGCCCGTGCCGCTCGCAGATGTCGAGGATGACCTCCCGGCGCTCCTCGGACAGCGTGACGCCGGCCGGGTTCTGGAAGGTGGGGATCGTGTAGAGATACTTGGCCCGCCCACCTGCCTCCCTTATCGCTGCCTCGAGTGCCTCGGGGATCAGGCCGTCGGCGTCCATGGCCACGTGCCGCACCTGTGCCTGGGCGGCCTGGAACACGCCGAGTGCGCCGACATAGGTCGGCCCCTCGGCGAGCACCACGTCACCCGGGTCCAGGAACAGCCGTGCCACCAGGTCGAGCGCCTGCTGCCCGCCGACGGTCACCACCACGTCGTCCGGCGACGCCTTGATCCCGGACAGCTCCATGACCTCGCAGATGCGCTCGCGCAGCTCGAGCGTGCCCTGCCCGATGCCGTACTGCAGGGTCGTCGCACCCGACTCGGCCGCGAGCCGGCCCATCATCTCGCCGACCGCGTCGAGCGGAAGCGCGGCAATGTAGGGCGACCCGCCGGCCAGCGACACCACCTCCGGCCGGCTGGCGACGGCGAACAGGGCGCGGATCTCGGAGGTCGTCATCCCCCTGACCCGGCGCGCATAGCGATCGGTGTAATCGTCCTGGGTGGTTCCGGACATGCGTCTTCACCTCGGCAAACGTGGTGTGGTCAACGTCTTGTGCCCAGGGTAGACGTCTGACTTATGGATCCGAGCCGGTTGTTCACCGAGCGGGACACCCGGGCGGGTGCCAATCCCGTGCCGGTGGACCCCGATGCGCGTAGGATCCAGCTTCGGCACATGTGGACAGCTACCGAGATCCTGGGGACCCGCGATGTCGCGACGCCTGGTCAATCTGACCCTCGACACCCTCGAGGACCTCCCCCGCCCCTGCCGGGGCTGCGTCTACTGGGAGCTCGACCCGGTGTCCGCCGAGCGCGCCTGCGCCACCGGCGACCCCGGCCTCGAGAAGGAGGCGTGGGTCTCCCAGACGCTGCTCGAGTGGGGCTCCTGCGGCAAGCTGGCCTACGTCGACGGCATGCCGGCCGGGTTCGTGATGTTCGCCCCGCCGGCGTACGTGCCCCGGTCCATGGCCTTCCCCACCTCCCCCGTCAGCGCCGACGCCGCGCTGCTGATGATCGCCCACGTCGTCCCCGCCTTCGCCGGCGGCGGCATCGGCCGCATGCTCGTCCAGGGCGTCGCCCGCGACCTCACCAAGCGCGGCGTCAAGGCGATCGAGGCCTTCGGCGACCAGAAGTTCGGCGAGGCGAGCGAGGGCGAGGAGGGCTGCGTCGCCCCGGTCGACTTCTTCCTGTCGGTCGGCTTCAAGACCGTCCGGCCGCACCCGCGCTATCCGCGCCTGCGCCTGGAGCTGCGCACGGCGTTGTCCTGGAAGTCGGACGTCGAATACGCGCTCGAGAAGCTGCTCGGCTCGATGAGCCCCGAGACGCTACTGCGGCCGGTCCGCCCGGCGCCAGCGACGACGTCGACGCCGGGCTGAGTGCGCTTTTCATCAAATACGCGTGCCCGCAAGCGACTGCCCCGACGGACGGATCCAGGTGCGGCGCAGGCGAAGTGCGCGGCCGCCGGGCTTACTCTGCAACTCACCCGCTACGCCTGGCCGCTTTCTCCTCCGGTCCCGTGCCATCCCGCTCCGGCGTCGCGTCCCGTCGCGTCTTCATGGCATCCCGTCGCGTCGTGTGGCGTCGCGTCGTGTGGCGTTCGTCTCGCCCGGTCGTGTCGCGTGGCATCCCGTCTCGTCTCGTCGTGTGGCGCTCGTCCCGGCGGCCTGCTGTGGCCTCTCGTCGTGGTGGTTTGTTGTCGCCGCTCACTGAGGCCGGGTGGCGCGGCTTGCTCGACGCGGCGACTCTGGCCCCTGCGGCCCGGAGCCGGTGTGGTGACCTCAGCAACAGAGGGTGGCCACCGCCGGCCGGAGCGCTAGCCTGGAAGTGGCGCCGCGCTGTGGCCGCCCCGGACGAGTTGCGTGTCGTACCCGGCCTGACAAGACGACCGCCCGCGAGGGAGGCGTCTGCCATGGCATGGCTCGTTCTGATCGTTTCCGGGATTCTTGAGACGGTGTGGGCGATCGCGCTCGACCGGAGCTCGGGGTTCTCCCGTCCGCTGCCCACCGCCGTGTTCGGCGTCGCCCTGGTGCTCAGCATGGCCGGGCTCGGCTACGCGATGCGCAGCATCCCCGTGGGCACCGGCTACGCCGTGTGGGTCGGGATCGGCGCGGTCGGCACGGCACTGGTGGGCATGCTGGCGCTCGGGGAGTCGGCCAGCCTGCCGCGGATCCTGTGCCTGCTGCTCGTGGTGAGCGGCGTCGTGGGCCTCAAGGTCTTCCACTAGCACCCGGGCATCGGCATCTGCTTGCCGATGGTCGACCATGCCGATGTGCACATGAAGCCGGCGCACATGAAGCCGGCGCACATGAAGCAGCTGGCTACTCGGAGCCGACGTACACGTGAGGCGGCCAGCAGTTGCAGTCACGTACACGTGAAGTGGCTGGCCGCTCGGAGGTTACGTACTGCTCGGGTTCACCGAGACGTTCCGGAATGCGAAGCGGCCGGCTCGTCCTGTGACGGGCCGGCCGCTCGGGCGTCGTACAGGATCAGGTGTTGCGGGAGGCCAACGCGAGCCGCAGCTGGCGGACGTCGATCGAGCCGGTCGGCACGTCGGCCTCGACCGGGTAGTACATGCGCTGGACCGCGGCGAGCACGGCCTCGACGATCTGCTCACGGAACGCCGGGTCGATGAGGCGCTCGCGGTCGGTCGGCGAGGACAGATAGCCGAGGTCGACCCGAACAGCCGGCATCCGGGTGAGCCGGAGCAGCTCCCACGTCTTGGCGTGGATGCGGCAGTCCTGCATGCCGGTGCGCACGACGACCTCGCGCTGGACGAGGTTGGCGAGCCGCTCCCCCACCGTCGACGTCACACCGTTGCCGGTGCCGTAGTGGTAGGTCGCCACGCCCTCCGCGGCCGCGTTGTCGTGCCCGTCCAGGTGCAACGAGATGAGCAGGTCGGCGCCGAGGCTGTTGGCGAGGGCCGCCCGCTCCTGGCCGGTCATGGGCTGGGTGGGCGCCGGGCCGCGGGTCAGGTGGACACGCATGCCCGCGGCGGCCAGCCGGCCCTCCAGCCGGGTGGCGATGTCGAAGACCAGATCGGCCTCGGTCCAGCGCAGCTGCCCGTCGGGCACGACGACACCCAGATCCTCCGCGCCGCCGTGGCCGGGATCGATGACGATCGTCTTGCCGACCAGGCTGGAGCCGGACTGGCGGAACGCCTCGGCCTCGCGCAGCCAGTTGGGGCGGCCGCCGACGACCTTGCGGCCGAGCCGGCGCAGCGCCTTCATGGTCTGGGGGCCGCACGAGCCGTCGGGGGTCAGGCCGACCTCGCGCTGGAACTGGGCGACGGCCCGGGCGGTGCGCGGCCCGTAGATCCCGTCGGCCCGGCCGGTGTCGAAGCCCATCTCGAGCAGGCGCTCCTGGAGGGTGCGCACGTCCTCACCGACCAGGAACGTGGGCACGGAGTGGAACAGCGTGCGCGCACCCAGCTTCCACCGGGCGCCGTCGAGGGCGGACCAGGTCTCGGTGCCGACGATGCCGTCCACGCCGAGACCGCGGCTCTGCTGGAAGGCACGCACGGCGTTTTCGGTGCCGTCGTCGAACTCGGGGCCCCCGGTCTCCAGCAACTCCAGAGTCACCAGGATCGACCGGATCTCCTCGACGGCCGGACCGGTGTCTCCACGTCGGATCGAGCGCACGTGCGGCTCCCTAACAACTCGGGGGGATGGCAGGAGGGCAACTTCCGGAGCCTACTCCGTGGTGCCCGGCACGGCCCGGCATCGATGCCCGCTCCGTGCGTCGCATCACGATCCGCTGACGCTTCGGGGACAGCACCCTCACAGAGCGAAGTGACTGGAGCCGCTGACGACGATATGCCGCCCGGGCAACCTCCGGCAGAGTCGTACGGCCCATGAGCACGTCGCCCGAAAAGCCTGCGATGCGCCTCAAGTGCGGGCTCGTCGATGCGGAGAGCAAGAGAGAATGCCCCGGCGTCCCGCACGTTGCGCCCCGCGTCTCACGGCCGCTGGCCCTGCCGCCCGGCAAGCCGAGGCTCCGCGCAGAATGGCCAGGGCTCCGCCCGCCAAGGCCGGGTCTCCGAGCGAACAGCCAGGGCTCCGCGCAGAAGGCTGAGTCTCCGAGCGGAAGGCTGGACCTCCGCGCGGTGGTGAAATCCGTGCGGTGGTGAAATCCGTGCGGAAAGAGCAACGCCCCGCACCCGGAAGCCGGACGCGAGGCGTTGCGCGGAGCTCGGGTCAGAGCGCCGACTCGATGAAGTTGACCAGGGCGCCCTTCGGCTTCGCGCCGGCGACCGAGTTGACCGGCTCGCCGCCCTTGAAGAGGGTCAGCGTCGGGACCGACATGACGCGGTAGGCGCGGGCGGTCTCCGGGTTCTCGTCGATGTTGAGCTTGACGATCTTGACCTTGTCGCCCATCTCGGCGGCGATCTCCTGCAGGAGCGGGTCCACCTTCTTGCACGGCGCGCACCATTCGGCCCAGAAGTCGACAAGGACGACCTTGTCCGACTGCAGCACGTCACTCGTGAAAGTGGCGTCGGTGACGGCCTGATTTGCTCCCACTGGAACCTCCTGGTTACTGCTCTGCCTGGTGTTGCCGAAGCCTGACGTGGTGCGGTCACCCGGGCGCTCGGCCGCCCCCGGGTGACGCTGCCTACAGCCCGGTCCGGGCCGGTGGTGCTGACAGCCCGGTCCGGCCGTGACCGGTGGTGCTCAAAGCTCGATCCGGCCGAGGCCGGCGGTGATGCTTACAACTCGATCCGGCCGAGGCCGGCGGTGGTGCTCACAGCTCGATCCGGCCAAGGCCGGCGGTGGTGCTTACAGCTCGATGAACGATGCGATGAAGCGCTCGGCGTCCAGCGCTGCGGCGCAGCCGGTGCCGGAGGCCGTGATGGCCTGACGGTAGGTGTGGTCGACCAGGTCGCCCGCCGCGAACACGCCGGGGATGTTGGTGCGGGTGCTCGGGGCGTCGACCTTGACGTAGCCCTCGTCGTCGAGCTCGACCTGGCCCTTGAAGAGCTCGCTGCGCGGGTCGTGGCCGATCGCGACGAAGACGCCGGTGACGTCGAGGACCTTGGTCTCGCCGGTCTCGACGTTGCGGAGGCGGGCGCCGACGACCTTGCCGTCGTCGCCGAGGATCTCCTCGACCGTCGAGTTCCACTCGACCTTGATCTTCGGGTTGTTGAGCGCCCGGAGCTGCATGACCTTGCTCGCGCGGAACGAGTCGCGGCGGTGCACGATCGTCACCGTCTCGGCGAAGCGCGTCAGGAAGGTCGCCTCCTCCATCGCGGAGTCGCCGCCGCCCACCACGATGATGTTGTGGTTGCGGAAGAAGAAGCCGTCACAGGTCGCACAGGACGAGACGCCGTGGCCGAGCAGTTCCTGCTCGCCGGGCACGCCCAGCGGCCGCCACGCGGAGCCGGTGGAGAGGATGACCGCGCGGGCGAAGTACTCCTTCTCGCCCACCCAGACGGTCTTGAGGCCCTCGGTGCCGGCGGCGGTCGGCTTGTCGGTCAGCTCGACGCGCGTCACGTCGTCGGTGATGAACTCGGCACCGAACTTCTCGGCCTGCTTGCGCATGTTGTCCATGAGCTCGGGGCCCATGATCCCGTCGGGGTGACCCGGGAAGTTCTCGACCTCGGTGGTGGTCATGAGCGCGCCACCGGACTGCACACCCTCGATGACCAGCGGCTTCAGGTTGGCCCGGGCCGCGTAGAGCGCCGCGGTGTAACCGGACGGCCCCGAGCCGATGATGATCAGGTTGCGGACCTCGTCCACTGCCGACTCCTCAGTCTGGTCTCGCCGACTTCCGGCGACATCGCACGCTAGAACGTCATGGTAGGCAAGCAATGTTCCCCCGCGACGCGGCATGTGGGACGCGGCATAGTGGGCCGCCTCACGACGTGCGGGTATCCGGTCAGCCTACCCGGACGAAAGCGAGCTTGCCGGAGCCGGAGCCGGGCGATCCGCAGTCCGGTCCGACCGCCCACGCCCAGGTCCCGTTCGTCGCGGTGAAGTGCACGATCACGGCCGGCGCCCCGGCGTAGCGTGCGAAGTCGGCCGTCTGCGCGGTGATCGGCCCGGCGCCGTTCTCGCGGGTGATGGCTCCGAGACAAGCCAGCAGGGCGTCCCGCACCCGCAACCGGTCGAGAGCCACCTCCGCCCCGGCATCCGGCAGCGCCTTGGACGACCGCATCGACTCGTCCTGCTGCGGCGCGGCCATGATCTGCGGCGAGGAGCCGGGCGCCGAACCGGCCAGGGTCTGCTCCGAGTAGTCGGTCCCGGACTCGACGATCTGAGGTGCCGCCACCGACAGCTCGGCCGCACCCGCCGCGGCCGGAGCGTCGGCCGAGTCGTCCGAACCGCCGGACGTCGTGAGCCGCTCAACACCGAAGCCGAGGAAAGCCAGCACCGCCGCGGCGACCCCGATCGGTGCCGCCCACCGCAACCGCCGGGCCCGCTTCCGGGCCGTCGTGGGTCGCTCCCCCGCATCCGGTACGGCCACCAAGTGCCGCTCCGGCGCAGCAGCGGCTGGCATGGTCGACTCGGCGGCGGGAGGCGCGGTGATCGGATCGCTGACCGGGCTGGTGAGCGGGCCGGCGGTCAGCACGGCCGCATCCAGCCGCGCTATCACGTCCTCGGGCATCGGCGCGGGCTCGGCACCCCACGACTGCAGCGACATCGTGACCGCGGCCGTGGCGGCGGTCAGCTCGGCGTACGCCTCCTGCCAGGCGGGCTCCGCAGCGACCAGGCGCCCGACGACGGCCTCCTCCGGGGTGCCCTCCAGCGCGCCGCCGACATAGTCGGCCAGCAGGTCGAAGTCGACCTCGCTGAACTCTGCCCCGGTCACGCCCGATCCCTTCTGCCGTCCGGACCTGTCCCGGGCCCGGCCGTCCGCGACGTCACCGACGCGGCGGACTTCGGTGAGACGCTCCGGCCGTCGCCACGGTTCCCATCGTGACGTGTATCTCCACCGATGCCCGATCCCGAGCCGGAGGAAGTGCCCGGCGAGGCGCCCGAGCCGGAGCCGCCGCCCGCGGAGCCGCCGCCCGCGGAGCCGCCGCCCGCGGAGCCGCCGCCCGCGGAGCCGCCGCCGGAGATGCCTGAGCGAGTGCCGGCGCCCGATGAGGTGCCCGAGTCCAACCCCGGCCCGTCGCCCTCGTCGGAGCCGGTCTTCAGGTGCTTGAGGGCGACTGCCATCCGAGCCCGCCCGCGCGCGCACCGGCTCTTGATCGTCCCCTCCGCGACCCCGAGGATCTCCGCAGCCTCCGCGACCGCGTACCCCTGGACATCGACGAGCACGAGCGCCGCCCGCTGGTCGACGGGCAGGTCGGCGAGAGCCGCCCGGACGACGAGCGCGGTGTCATGATCGGCTGCGGGCGCGGCCGGCTCGGGCCCGGCTCCGAGGCCCCCGTCCTCCGCGGTCCGGCCGTCGGGCAGCGGGACCGTCGGATGGGCCTGCCGCCGGCGGATGCGGTCGAGGCAGGAGTTGACCACGATCCGGTGCAGCCACGTCGTGACCGCCGAGTCGCCACGGAAGCGAGCGGCGGCCCGGTGCGCCGACAGCAGCGCGTCCTGCACCGCGTCGGCGGCTTCTTCCCGGTCGCCGATCGTGCGCAGCGCCACCGCCCACAGCCGGTCGCGATGCCGGCGAACCAGCTCGGCGAAGGCCACCGGATCGCCCTCGACATGGGCTCGCAGCAGCTCGGCATCGGTGGGACCGACGCCGTCCGTGCCGCTGTGCTCGCTACGGGTGGACACGTCAGCAATCTAGCCGAACACGGCATCGCGGGTGGGTGGGGAGATGTCGGCACGGGACAGCCGGCGTCCGCGAGTATGTCGGCACGGGACAGCCGGCCGGCCCGATGGGGGCCGGGCCCAGGTCACATGAAGCGGTGTACGCGCGGCTCGGGTACGCGCGGCCGCGGTCAGTCGGTGCCGTAGACGGCGATGTTTTCGACGCTCACGCGGTAGCGACCGTCGTCGTCGGCAGGCAGCTTGGTCAGCCAGACGAGGATGTACTGATACGTCTGGTCCGCCTCGAAGCCGGTGAAGATCTCGTTCGTCCCGTTGGTCGGCTCGGTGTCACCGTCGACGAGCTTCTTGTACGTGTCGACGATCTTCTTGTCGCCGTCCCAGTTGTCGCCCGGATCGCTGGTGCCGACCCGCACGTCCATGGTGACGCCGGGCACCGACGTCTGCACCCGGACATCGGTGACGTGCTTCGGCGACTGGAGATTGATCAGAACACCCATGCCCGGCTTCTGGTTGCCGAAGTTGGGCTGGTTGAAGCCCTGGGTCTTCCAGACGGTGTCCGAATCGTCATCGATGGTGTACTTCGCATCGCCGGTGTTGGCGCGATCGCTCTTGGGCGGATCCACGATCCGAACCATGTCCGCGGTGAGCTTGAACGGCTTGGGCGACGCCTCGGCCGCTCCCGTGGTCGGGTCGGCCCCGGCGGGACCCTGCTCCGTCGACGTGCCGGCCTGGGTGGTCTGGTTCGGCGTGTCGCCGCCCGAGTTGCTGATGGCGCGGATGCCGAAGACCAAACCGACCACGGCGATGACCGCGAGCGCGGCCACGCCGAGGAAGATCTTGCGGGTGCTGCGGACCGGCTCGGCCGAGGTGCCCTGGGTGAAGCGCAGCGGGCCGACCTCTTCGAACTCCTCGTCGGCCTCGGTCAGCCGGGACAGCTCGGTGGCGAGCGCCTCCGCCTCGGGCGCCGCGACCCGCTTGTCGAGCAGGTCCATGGTGAGGTCGTCGAGATAGGCCGGAATGCCGGCGCGGGCCTGCCGTGGCGGGACCAGCTCGCCGTTGCCGTCGCGGACGGCGTCGGGCAGGGCGGGCCGGGAGCCGAGCTCGGCGTGCGGCCAGTGACCGGTCAGCGCGTAGTAAAGGATGCCGCCGACCGAGCGGATGTCCGACTCGGTGCTGTCGGCGGAGTCGGCCCGGGCGTCGGCCAGCACCACGCGGCCGTCGTCACCGATGAGGGTCGTGCCGGGGTGCACGTTGCCGTGGACCATGCCCGTGGCGTGGACGGCGGTGAGCGCGTCGGCCAGGGCGTGGGCGATCGTGACGGCGCGGCTGGGCTCCAGCGGGCCCTCCCGCGAGATCAGCTCGCGCAGCGCCTCGCCGTCGACCCACTCGCGCACGACATAGGACCGCTGGCCCTCGTCGATGGCGTCGTAGACCCCGACGAGACTCGGGTGGATCACGCGGCTCGCGTCGACCGCCGCCTGCAGCATCTCGGTCGCGGAGTCGCCGCCGGGGTAGCGCAGCACGACCGCGACGGGCCGCCGGAGGATGACGTCGATGCCCCGCCAGACCTGCCGGCCGGCACTGTCGTTGTTGACGTGCTCCTCGAGCCTGTAACGCTCGGCCAGGATCTCACCGACGGTGGGCGCACCGAAGGTCATGACCGGCCCGGCTTCGTCGGCCGCGGTCTCGTGGCCTTCGCCGACCTGGGTCACCCGTCCTCCCTCGGTGAGTCCGCACTGTCGCCCCCGACCATACCCGTCCGGGCGCCGAACCCCCACGGTCATCCCCGGGCGCGGCACTCGGGCGAGACGTGCTGCCTGGGCCGACCGGTCCGATCGGTGCGGGAGAATCAGCTGTTCAGCGGGTTTTCGGCCGGGTGTCCACAAGCATCAGCGAGAGAATCAGCGCCCGAGCTTGCGCCGCACCGTGCCGACGACCTGGCTGACCTCGTGAACTCTCAGCAGCGTAGCGGACACCAGGTAGGTCAGCACGATCACGGCACCGCCGGCGACGAGCTGAACGAGGGCCGCGACCCGGTCGGGCGTGTCGCCGCCGGGCAGCAGCTTGACCACCAGCACCCCGGCCACGGCGGCGATCGCGGCGGCCACCAGGACTTTCAGCAGCGCCTTGCCGACCGTACCGAGATTGAGCCGGCCGATCCGCCGCCGCAGCACGGCCAGCGAGATGACCGCGGACAGCAGATAGGAGATGGCGTTGGCGGCGGTCATGCCCGCGGCGGCCAGCGACGACGACAGGAGCTCCGCCAGGACGATGTAGCCGAGGATGCGTACGGCCACGACCGGGAGGTTGATCAGCGCCACCGTCTTGTTGCCCTGCAGGGAATAGAAGGTGTACGTGCACAGATAGCTGACCGACAGCGGGATCACCACGAGCGCCGCGGTGGCCAGGACGTCGCCGGTCGCCCAGGCGGCTTCGTACGTGTAATTGCCGCCCTGGAAGAGCGTCACCGCGATGGGCTTGCCGAGCACGTAGAAGGCGACGGTGACCGGGGCCAGCGCGGTGGTCACCAGGCGGATGCCGCGGCTGAGGTCGGCGCTCACGTCGGTGAACCGTCCGTCGGCCGCGGCGGCGCTCATCTTGGGCAGCAGCGCGGTCATCACGGAGACGCCGATGATGCCGTGGGCCATCATCGTCAGCAGGTAGACGTTGTTGAACGCCAGGACGCTCGCCGTGTCGCCCTCCGCGACGCCGCTGAGCACCCGCACCACGAGGAAGACCGCGATCTGGTTGGCGACGACGTAGCAGAGCATCCAGCCGGCGAGCTTGCCGATCTCGCCGAGGCCCAGCTCCCGCGGCGACCAGCGCCATCTCCAGGAGAAGCCGACCTTGCGCAGGGCCGGGAGCAGGCCCGCCGTCTGCGCCACGATGCCCAGCAGCGTGCCGCCGCCGATGAGCAGGATCTGGCCGGACGTCATCGTGGCCGGACTGAGCCCGTCGGTGTTGAAGGCCACCAGGAAGATGCCGCAGGCCGCGATGATGACGAGGCTGTTGAGGATCGGCGCCCACATCGGCGCGGCGAAGTGGCCGCGCACGTTGAGCACCGCCGCGATCAGCGCGGAGAGGCCGGTGAAGAAGATGATCGGCAGGATGAGGTACGCCAGGGACGTCACCAGGTGCTGGTAGTCGTCGCTGGAGCCGCTGCTGGACTGGATCGCCGTGATCACCGGGGCCGCCACGGTGACCAGGACCGTCGCGATGCCGAGCGACACGACCGCGAAGGTCAGCAGGCGCTGGGTGAAGAGCTCACCCCCGTCCGGGTCCTCCTTGCGGCGGCGCACCAGCAACGGGATCAGGACGCTGGACAGGATGCCGCCGAGCAGCAGCTCGTAGATCTGCCCGGGGAGGAACTGCGCCGCCGTGTACGCGTTGCCGACCGCCGAGCCCAGCGCCATGCCGATCAGGGCGTTGCGGACGAAGCCGATGATCCGGCTCACGAAGCTGCCGATTGCCATGATCAGGCTGTTGCCGGCGGTGGACCGCTCCTCCGAAGCCGGAGTCTCGGGAGCGGCGTCCGGAACGGCCTCGGGCGCGAACTCGTCGTGGACCGCCGGCCCGCCGTAGACCGCGCCCTCGGACCGGTTGGCCGTGCGGCTGCCGTAGACCGTGCCGCCGCCCGACGACTCGATCGGTGTGGGCGGAATCACTTCCGGGGGCAACGCCTGGTCGCCGGCGGCCGTCGGGATCGTGCCGGTGCTGTCGACGGGCACGTGAAATGCCCCGCCCACCTCCTCCGGCTCGCCGTCAGGCGTGGCGTGCGCGCTGCGGTACAAGCCGCCGCTCACCGAGACCTCCCCAGGGGTACGAACACAGACGCCACCCTACGGGGCACGTGCTCAGACGTGACGGCGGAGCAGCGTGCCCGGCACGGCCCCGGCGAGGGTCTCGACCATCCAGCACGCCTCGATCGGGACGAGCGGCTCGCTCAGGGCGTCGAGCACGGTCGGATGGTCGCAGCCGGCTTCGGTGAGGATCCGGACGAGCGCATCGACCGTACGCAGATCACCACTCGCCGTGATCTGTCGGGCCAGCGGGCGCACCTGGTCGTACCCCTCTTCCTCGGGCACCTTGCCGAGGCGGCGGGCGGCCAGGCGTACCAGCTCGGCAAGCTGCTCCCGCGGGAAGCGTGAGCCGCCGCGGACCTGGTGCTCCACCGGGGCCGGGCTGCTGTAGGCCGCGATCGTGGCCTCGTCGAGGACCAGGGGCGACGGGTCCGGCGGCCGGGGCCACCACTCGTCGGCGGCGAAGAGCGGCAGCGGCGCCTGCTCCGGACCGCTCGGCTCGACGGGCGGCACCTCCCGGCGCAGCGACCGGTAGGCGGCCTCGCGCACGGCCGCGACCGTGTCCAGGTCGTCGTCCGGCGTGACCGGCGCAAAGGGGGCGAGCAGCGCCACGACCAGGCCGGGATGCGGCAGGGTCGGGTCCTCGAGCGCGATCACGCGGGCACACAGCTCCAGCTCGTCCCAGCGCAGCGCGGCGGGCCGGGGGCCGCCCGGGTCCGCCCAGCCCAGCTGCACCGGCTCGCTGGTCGCGGGGCCGCGCAGCCCGAGCGTCTGCTCGCCGGTGACCAGGTCGAGATCGAGCACCAGGCCGTAGCCGCCGGTCACCGGAAGGGACACGCGCAGGCCGGTCGTCTCGGGGTCGGGGATCGCGCCGCCCTCCGCCCGCAGGAAGGACCAGAAACCGGGATCCTCGCTGAGGCGGAGTAGCGCCTCGGGAACGGGCACGCTTCCATCCTGCCCGCTGCGCCCGGATGCTGCCACGACCGATACCCTGGTAGTCCCATGTCTGTGTTGAACTCGGCCCAGCGCACCGCCGTCCAGGAGCTGCTGCGGGTCTCCCCGGTCGCCGACGAGCTGGGGCGCCGCTTCGGCGCCGCCGGCCATGAGTTGCACCTGGTGGGCGGCTCGGTGCGCGACGCCCTGCTCGGCAGCCTCGGCGACGACCTGGACTTCTGCACCGATGCCCGGCCCGAGCAGACGCTCGCCCTGGTCAAGGGGTGGGCCGACGCGATCTGGGAGACCGGGCGCGAGTTCGGCACGATCGGCGTGCAGAAGGACGGCCTGCGGCTGGAGATCACCACGTTCCGCGCCGAGGCGTACGACGGGGTCAGCCGCAACCCCGTCGTGGAGTACGGCGACAATCTCCTCGACGACCTGCGCCGCCGCGACTTCACGATCAACGCGATGGCGGTCAGCCTGCCGGGCCACGAGTTCACCGACCCGTACGGCGGCGTGGCCGACCTGGCGGCGCAGCTGATCCGCACGCCGTCGCGCCCGGAGGAGTCCTTCGGCGATGATCCACTTCGGATGCTGCGGGCGGCCCGGTTCGCCGCGAAGCTGAAGTTCACTGTGGATCCGGCCACCCTCGCGGCGATGACCGCGATGGCGGCCGACCTCGACCGGATCACCGCCGAGCGGATCCGTGACGAGTTCACCAAGCTGCTCTGCGGCGCCGACCCCGTCGCCGGTCTGCGCCTGCTCGTCGACACCGGGCTGGCGGACCGCTTCCTTCCCGAGCTCACCGGCCTCAAGCTGGAGATCGACGAGCACGCCCAGCACAAGGACGTCTACGAGCACACGCTGATCGTCGTGCAGAACGCCGTCCGCCTGGAGGCCGGCGCGGGCCCCGACTTCGTGCTGCGCATGGCCGCGCTGATGCACGACGTCGGCAAGCCGGCGACCAAGGCCGTCGGCCGCGACGGCCGGGTGAGCTTCCACCACCACGAGGTCGTCGGCGCCCGGATGACCAAGCAGCGCATGAAGGCGATGCGCTACCCCAAGGACGTGACCACCGAGGTGGTCCAGCTGGTGCATCTCCACCTGCGCTTCTACGGGTACGGCCGGGGCGAGTGGACGGACTCGGCGGTGCGCCGCTACGTGACCGACGCCGGTCCCCTGCTGCCGCGGCTGCACAAGCTGACCCGCTCCGACTGCACGACGCGCAACAAGCGGAAGGCCGCGAACCTGGCGGCCGACTACGACGCGCTGGAGGAGCGGATCGCGCGCATCGCCGCGGAGGAGGACCTCGCCCGGGTCCGCCCCGACCTCGACGGCAACGCGATCATGGAACTGCTCGGCGTGCCGCCCGGCCCGGTCGTCGGCCAGGCGTGGCGTCATCTCAAGGAGCTGCGCCTCGACCGGGGGCCGCTGGACCGGGACGAGGCCGAGGCGGAGCTGCTGCGCTGGGCCCGGGAGCAGGGCCACATCTCCTGAGCCGGCTTTCTGTCGGACCCCCGGCGCACAATGGCCGGCATGAAGGTGGTGCTGGAGTCGCCGATCGGCCCGCTCGGCGTGGAGCTGGCGGGCGACGTCGTCGTGGGCGTGCGGTTCGGTGCTTCCGGACCGGTCACCGCGGTCGCGTCGCCGGCCGTCGAGGAGCTGCGCGACTACTTCGCCGGGGCAGTGACGGATTTCACTGTGCCGTTCGAGCTGCGCGGGGGATCGGCCTTCGAGCGGGCCGTGTGGGGCGAGATCGCGCGGATTCCGTACGGGGAAATGGTCACGTATGGCGCCATCGCGACCGCTCTGGGTGACCCCGGGGCGGCTCGTGCGGTGGGGACGGCGTGCAACCGGAATCCGGTGCCGGTGATCGTGCCGTGCCACCGGGTCGTGGGGGCCGGCGGGAAGATGGTCGGCTTCGGCGGCGGGCTGGAGCGCAAGCGGCTGCTGCTCGAACTCGAGGCACGGGTGACGCTGGAGCGCCTTTGGACGTGACGATGATCACGTGCCCGGGCGGCCCGATGCGGGTCGTCGGAGCAACGGCCGTGGGCTGGGGGGCGTACAGAAAAGCAGGAAGGCCCGGACCAACGGCCCGGACCTCCCGTCAGTGCTGTGCTCAGCGCTCGATCTCGCCCTTGATGAAGGCCTCGACCGACGCCTTGGCGTCGTGGTCGTTGTACTGCACCGGCGGGCTCTTCATGAAGTAGGAGCTCGCGGAGAGGATCGGGCCGCCGATGCCGCGGTCCTTGGCGATCTTCGCGGCGCGCACGGCGTCGATGATGACGCCGGCCGAGTTCGGGGAGTCCCACACCTCGAGCTTGAGCTCGGCGTTCAGCGGGGTGTCGCCGAAGCTGCGGCCCTCGAGCCGGATGTAGGCCCACTTGCGGTCGTCGAGCCACGGCACGTGGTCCGACGGGCCGATGTGCACGTCGCTCTTGACCATCTCGTGCGGGATCTGGCTGGTCACCGACTGGGTCTTCGAGATCTTCTTGGAGACCAGGCGGTTGCGCTCCAGCATGTTCATGAAGTCCATGTTGCCGCCGAAGTTGAGCTGGTAGGTGCGCAGCAGCTCCACGCCGCGGTCCTCGAACAGCTTGGCGAGCGCGCGGTGCACGATCGTCGCGCCGACCTGGCTCTTGATGTCGTCGCCGACGATGGGCAGGCCCGCGTCGGTGAACTTCTGCGCCCAGACCGGGTCGGAGGCGATGAAGACCGGCAGGGCGTTGACGAACGCGCAGCCGGCGTCGATCGCGGCCTGTGCGTAGAACTTGTCGGCCTCCTCGGAGCCCACCGGCAGGTAGGAGACGACGACGTCGACCTCGGCGTCGCGCAGGGCCCGCACCACGTCGACGACCTCGGCCGACGACTCCTCGATGATCTCGCGGTAGTAGGTGCCGAGGCCGTCGAAGGTCGGTCCACGCTGGACGCTGACGCCGGTGGGGGGCACGTCGGTCAGCTTGATGGTGTTGTTCTCGCTGGCGTTGATCGCCTCCGCGAGGTCCATGCCGACCTTCTTGGCGTCCACATCGAACGCCGCGACGAACTGCACGTCGGAGACGTGGTAGTCGCCGAAGGTCACGTGCATGAGACCCGGGACGCGGTCACTGGGGTCGGCGTTGCGGTAGTACTCCACGCCCTGCACGAGGGACGAGGCGCAGTTACCCACACCGACGATGGCGACGCGGACGGAGCCCATCGCGTTTGCCTCCTTGTTCATCACGGCCGGTCCGAGTGCGGAGCCGGTTTCTCGGGGGGTGCCTCCGCGGCCTGACCGGCCGGGGAAGTCTTCTTCTCCGTGTCCTCCACCGGGGCGGTGGCGGTCACGGCGGGGGTGGTCCCGGAGCGCTCGCGGGTGATCAGCTCCTCCAGCCAGCGGACCTCGCGATCGGCGGAGTCCAGGCCGTGGCGCTGCAGCTCGAGCGTGTACGCGTCCAGCCGGTCACCGGCGCGCGCGAGCATCTCCCGCAGCCCCTCCCGGCGCTCCTCGATGCGCCGCCGGCGGCCCTCGAGGATGCGCAGGCGGGTGGCCCGGTCGGTGCGGGAGAAGAAGGTGAAGTGCACGCCGAAGCCGGCGTCGTCGTAGGTCTCCGGGCCGGCCGCGGCGAGCAGGGCGGCGAACCGCTCCTTGCCGTCGGCGGTGATCTTGTAGACGATCCGGCCGCGCTTGCTGGTCATCGGCGGCGGGATGTCGCTGCCCGGGCCCTGCTCGGTGATGTAGCCGGCGAGCAGCAGCCGCTTGAGCGTGGGATAGAGGGTGCCGTAGCTGATGGCGGCGCGCAGCGTGCCGAGCTTGGCGGCGAGCTCTTTCCGCAGCTCGTACCCGTGCATCGGGGCTTCCTGGAGGAGACCGAGGATCGCGAGTTCGAGCATCGGGCCTCCTCACGTCTCGATGTATCGGGCCGATACATCGCAACCGTAGAGCGGGACGACATGGTTGGCAAGGGTCCGGGCGCTGGGCAGTCGCCACGCCACGCTGAGTGATGGCGGTCGCTCAACGGCTCCGGACCGCGTACTCTCTTCGCCATGCGCACGCAGCGGCAGATCGTCGACTACTCGCTACAGAAGCGAGCGCTGCTGCGTGACCTGCACAACGGGAAGATCGGGACGCTCGAGGTCTGCGATGCCTCGCCCTACCTCAAAAACGCTGCTCGCTTCCACGGCGAGCCCACCGAGGACAGGTGCCCCGTCTGCCGGCGCGACAACCTCACGCTGGTCCACTACATCTACGGCGACGAGCTCAAGCAGTCCGCCGGTCAGGCCCGGAAGCTCGCCGAGCTGCCGGTGCTGGCGATGACGCTGCGTGAGTTCCAGGTCTTCGTGGTCGAGGTGTGCCAGTCGTGCTCGTGGAACCACCTGATCGAGCAGTACCTGCTCGGCCGGGACGCACTCACAGCTGACGAATGGGACCAGGGCGTGACGGCTGCCGTCGCGTCCGCCTCGGGCCGCCACCGCGAGACAGGGTCGTCGTCACACCGGTGGGAGGGCGGCGAGTGACCGCTCCCAACATCGCTAACGTGGACACGATCCGGACCGACACGGGCATCCAGCGCTGTAATCGGTCATTCTTGACATCCGACAGGGCGGCTGCGCGGACGCAGCCCCGAACGTCCGCCCGTGGCCCCGCCCCGGGAAGCCCCTCCAGGGTTTCCGGGACGAGCCACCGCGACCGGTAGGTGTAACCGAATGAACTCGTACGGCGATCCGCAGTCTGCGCGTGCCCGGGCCAATGTGCCCGGGCCGTCCTCTGCACCCACGCCTGACGACGACCAGCGGCCCGCTCCCGATGCATACCGGCGCCCCAGCGGCGGGCGCGCGAGCGTCAGCGGATCGGCCACGCCCAAGGGCTCGGCATCGGTCGGCGCGGCCTCGGTCAGTCCGGGCCGCGCTTCCGTGAGCCCCGGGCGGGCGTCGGTCGGCGCCGCGGCCGCTGTGGGCGGCCGCGCTTCCGTGAGCCCCGGACGGGCCTCCGTCGGCGCCGCAGCGCCGGTTCCCGGCGGCGGGCGCGCCTCGGTCGCGCGCGCGGCCGTGCGCCCGGTCTCGCCGGCCGTCGGCGGCGGCGGGCTGCCGGACCCCGGCGACGGCAGCGGCCGCAAGGGCAACGCCGCCAAGATCCTCAACAAGGCCGCCAAGAAGCGCCGCCGCACCAACATCATCACGGCCGCCGCGGCGGTCCTGGTGATCCTGCTCGGTGCCGGCACGGTCGCGGGCACCTACTTCTTCGACGACGTGGTGCTGCCCACGCCGAAGACCGAGGACCAGTCGAACGTCATCCTCTACTCCGGCGGCGCGGAGTTCGCCCGCCTCGGCGACCAGAACCGCACGGTGGTGCCGGAAGCCAAGATCAACAAGGTCGTGGAGCACGCGGTCGCCGCCGCGGAGGACAAGAACTACTACGACCACAACGGCATCGACATGAAGGGCATCGCCCGCGCCGCGTGGAACAACTTCACCGGCGGCAGCCAGCAGGGTGCCTCGACGATCACCCAGCAGTACGCCCGGCACGCGGCCGATCTCAAGGAGATCAGCTACAACCGGAAGCTGCGTGAGGCGGTCATCGCGCGCAAGCTCGACTCGACGTACTCCAAAGACCAGGTCATGGGGTTCTACCTCAACTACATCTACCTGGGCGACGGTTACAACGGCATCGAGGCCGCGGCCAAGGGCTACTTCGGCAAGTCGGTGCTGACCCCGGCGGGCGAGAAGAACGCGGTCACGCCGTATGAGGCCGCGGTGCTGGCGTCGATCATCAAGCAGCCCGAGCCGACCCCGGGCGGGCACCAGGGCTACAACCCGCGCATCAACCTCGCGGACGCCAAGGACCGCTGGGAATACACCATGAAGAACATGGTGGAGATGGGCTGGATCACCCAGGACGTCTACAACGCCCGCAAGTACCCGACGGTCAAGCCGGCCAGCTCGAATACCTGCAAGACCTGCAAGACCGGCTCCGCGAGCGGCATCATCCTGCGGCACGTCAAGGCCGAGCTGGCCGAGATGGGCATCTCGGAGAGCGAGTTCGCCAAGGGCGGCCTGCAGATCACCACCACGATCAACCAGAAGGTGCAGGCGGCGGCGGAGAAGGCCGGCTCGCGCAAGAGCAAGGCCTCGCCGATGAGCGATCTGCCGAAGTCCTACCAGGCCGCGGTGATCGGCATCGACCCGAAGACCGGCCGCGTGCTCGGCTACTACGGCGGTGACAACCCGGAGGGCACGGACTACGGGTCCTACCTCAACGGCACGGGCACGGGGCTCAGCGGCGCCGGCCAGTCCCCCGGATCGTCGTTCAAGATCTACACGCTGGCGGCCGGCCTGCGCGAGGGCATCTCGTTCGACACGCGGTGGGACGGCACGCTGAAGAACAAGCTCGGCAACAAGATCAGCAACGCCGGCGCCGAGGACAGCGCGGTCTGTAGCGGCGGCGGCGGCATCGAGCGATGCACGCTCGAGGAAGCGACGATCCAGTCGTACAACTTCCCGTTCTACTGGATCGCCGACGAGCTCGGCCCGGACAAGGTGGTCCAGGCGGCCAAGGACGCCGGGCTCAAGCACCTGGTGGACAACGACGGCAACATCATCGACCTGGACAAGACCGACGCGTCGACCTGGAAGAAGAAGTTCTCCCAGGAGGTCGGCTTCGGCCAGTTCCGGGTGCTGCCGCTGGAGCACGCCGAGGGCGTCGCGACCATCGTCAACCAGGGTGAGCGGCACGAGGCCCACTTCATCAAGTCCGTCAAGAAGATGGACGAGAACACGGGCAAGTTCGTCAACTACAAGAGCGAGCTCGGCAAGGACGGCAAGCAGGTCTTCGACAAGGCCCAGATGTCCGACCTCGAGGGCGTCATGGCCAAGATCCCGGCGCACGCGAACAACACGCTCGAGGACGGCCGCGAGGCGATCGCCAAGTCCGGCACCTGGGAGATCGACGACAAGAAGAGCGGGGAGAGCGGCAGCGGTGACACCTGGTTCGTCGGTGGCATCCCGCAGCTCGCCGCCACGGTCTGGGTCGGTGGCGCCGGCAACCGCGTCGTCCTGAAGGAAAAGGGCGGCAGCAAGGACATGTTCGGCTCCGGCACGCCGGCGCAGATCTGGGAAGACTTCATCGAATCGGTCAGCGAGGCGCTCGACTGGAAGAAGGAAGACTTCCCCGAGCGGCAGAAGACCGGCGACCCGAACAGCGAGTACGCCAACGGGCAGGCCGCACCGCCCCCGCCGCCCGCGCCGGAGGAGACGCAGCAGGTCGACCCGAACTGCCAGCTCTTCCAGCAGTGTGACAACGGCCAGAACCAGGACCAGAACAACCAGGGCAACCAGGGCAACGGCGACCAGGGCAACACCGACAACGGCAACAACGACGATCAGAACACCGACGAGGGCGACGACGGCACCGATGACGACGACGGGAACACCGGCTTCCCGTTCACCGGCACCGATCAGACCCAGACAGCCGGCGGCTGACGTCCGCGCCTGACGATGTGAGCGCCCGCCTTCCCGGCCACCGGGGAGGCGGGCGCTTGTCGTTGTGCCTGCCGTCCCGGGCTTCGGGTTGCTTCCGGGTCGTCGGCGGCTTGTTCCGGCGAGTGGTGGACGACCGTCACCGGGGCTGATGGGGCATGATGCCAGTCATGAGCGCGCCTTCGTCGTCGGAGACCGAGCCGATCGATTCACCGGCCAAGTCGGACGGATTCATCCGTGGCCTCGCCCAGGCGATCGGAGGACCGGTCGGCAGCCACGCGGTGTCCCCCGGGGCCCGGCGCAACCGCTTCTGGACGGCGCCGAGGATCATCATCGCGCTCGTCTGCCTGACGCTCGCGTTCAGCTGGGTGCAGAAGTCGCCCTGCCAGGACGGCGACTGGCAGAAGAACGTCCAGTACACCCGGTTCTGCTACACCGACGTGCTGGCGCTCTACTACGCCGAGGGGCTCAACGAGGGCAAGGTGCCCTACCGTGACCACCCCGTCGAATATCCGGTGCTCACCGGCTACTTCATGGGCGCGCTCGGGCTGCCGATCCACTCCTACGGCGAGGACCACCCCGAGATCAACCAGGGCAAGTGGTTCTACAACGCCAACGCCCTCGTCCTGTCGATCCTGGCCGTCGCCTCCGCCGCGGTCATCCTCGCCCTGCGCCGCCGGCGACCCTGGGACGCGGCCATCTTCGCGCTGTCGCCGATCCTGCTCGTGACGGCGACGGTCAACTGGGACTTCCTGGCGATCGCGCTGGCCATGTTCGGGCTCTACGCCTGGGCGCGGAAGCAGCCGTTGCTCGCCGGCCTGCTGCTCGGCCTGGGCGGCGCGGCGAAACTGTGGCCACTCTTCATCCTCGGCCCGCTGCTGGTTCTCGGCCTGAGATCACGCCGGCTGCAGGCGTTCTTCCTGGCGCTGGGCGGAGCCGTGATCGCGTGGCTGGCTGCCAATCTGCCCGTCTTCCTCGCGTACCGGGAAAGCTGGAACCGCTTCTTCGAACTGAACGACACGCGGCCCATCGACTGGGGCACGCTCTGGTACATCGGGCGCTTCCTCGACTCCAAGTGGAACACCGGTGCCGCGGGGGACCAGGGGCCGTTCCAGTGGCTGAGCGATCACGTGCACGCGCTCAACTATCTGACGTACGGGCTCACGGTCCTGGCCTGCGCCGCGATCGGCGTCCTGTGTCTCCTGGCGCCGCGCCGCCCGCGGCTCGCCCAGCTGGCGTTCCTCGTGGTCGCCGCGTTCCTGATCTTCAGCAAGGTCTGGTCCCAGCAGTACGTGCTCTGGCTCCTCCCGCTCATCGTCCTGGCCCGGCCCAAGTGGGGCGCCATCATCGCCTGGACGGTGGCGGAGTTCGGGTACTTCACGGCGTTCTACGCGGAGCTGCTCGGCGCCGGGGGCAAGCCGGTGATCCCAGAGGGGACGTTCGTGCTGGCCTCGAGCCTGCGGCTGATCACCGTGGCGGTGCTGGCCGGGCTGGTCGTGCGCGAGATCTGGCGGCCGGAGCTGGACGTGGTGCGGTCGAGCTACGCCGACGACCCGGACGGCGGGGAGCTGGAGGGGGCGCCGGACGCGCCCTGGGTCGCACGGCTGCGGCGGGCTTTCCGCTTGCCCGAGGCGTCCGCCACTCCCCCGTCGCCCGCGTCCGCTGCGCCGGTGCCGACGACTGGCGGCTGACCTTCGTTCCCGGGCTTCCTGCCCAGCGCTTGAGGCCGTCCGTCGTTTCCGGCGCTCAGATCTGGCCGTCAACTCACGGCGCTTGGATCTGGCCGTCGTCTCACGGCGCTTGGATCTGGCCGTCGCTTCGGCGCTTGGGCCGGGCGGCTTCGTGTCAGCTGTCCAGGCGGAAGATCACCGTGTTCGCGTCGAGGTCCTGGCGGGTGATGCCGAAGTTGTCCACCGGCAGGTCGCCGGCGCGTTCCCACGGCGTGCCGGCGGCCTGCGGGCGGAGGAGCAGCACCGTGCCGATGCCGAGCCCGCGCAGGTAGTCGATGCTGGCGGCGTCCGGGAAGGTGGCCACCGCGCGACGCAGCTCGATCTGGCGGGCCGGCGCGAACCCGCCGCTGCCGTTGGCGACCTGCTGGAAGCGTGACGTCGACCACAGCATGGTCGTCTGATCGCTCAGTTCCGCGGTCGGCAGGACGAGCATCGGGCCCGACACGGTCCGCATCGCCGCCGGCTGGGCGGGCACGACGGGGTGCGCGGTGGCGTTCCAGCCTTCGACCAGCACGAGCAGCACGGGCACGAACGTCGCCAGGCGCAGCCACGGCCCCGGCCACGGGGGGAACCGGCTCTCGGCGAACTGCTCGACCCGCCGGACGAACTCGGCCACCGCCCCGGCGGCCAGGATCGCCAGCAGCAGGGTCACCCAGAGCATGAGCCGGCCGGGGATGCGCAGCCCCAGCGACGAGGGGAAGTGCCCGAACAGCGGCAGATAGGTCCACTTGCCGTCGAGAACCGTGGTGCCCAGGGCGAGGACCGCGGCCACCACCGCTCCCGCCAGCAGCACGAGCCGTTGCCACCGGCGCCAGACGGAGAAGATCAGCCCGGCGAGCGCGAGGGCGTAGAGGGCGAAGCCGGGCAGCAGCGACATCTCCGCCGGCCACGCCAGGGAGTTGCGGACCTCGGCGTGCGCGGCGCCCCAGATGCGCGACTCGGCGGGCCCGATCAGCAGGGCCTGGACGGGCGGCGAGAAGAAGGAGATCTCGGTGCCGGCCGGCGCGGTGTCGCCGACCCGCAGGTATGGCAGGGCGATGAGCGCACCGACGCCCGCCATGATGAGGAAGCCGAGCAGGTCGGTGAGGAGCAGGCGCCAGCCGAGTACGGGCTCTTGCCGAACGCTCCCCGTTGCCGCGCCGCTCTCCGGGTGTTTCGGTGCATCGACGGTTTCGGGACTGGCGGGGGCGTTCGCAGGTGCGGTGGGGGAGGTCTGCTTCGGTGCGTCGGCGGCTTGTGGCTCGGGGCCCTCACGGAGCACGACCATCTGGCCGGGCTGTTCGACGAGGGTGTCCTGCATGGTCCGCGCCGGCGCTTCGGCTTGATCGCTCGGCACCTGACTCTTCCCGCCCGGCACCTGACTCTTCCGGCGCCACGGCAGCGCGGCGAACCAGGCGGGCACGCTTCGCCCGCCGGCTGGATCGCCGTTCCGGCGGCTGATTCGCCGGGTGCGCAGGCGGCGGACGAGGAGGGCGACGGCTGTGGTGAGGGCTATGGCCAGGAGCGCGTACGCGAAGGGGAGACCGAGCGAGAAGCCGAGCGTGATCTGCCAGATCGCCACCGCCCAGCCGGCCACCGCCCAGCCGATGCGGCGGCGGTCGGGCCGGAAGCCGTACCGCAGGGAGTAGCCGTGCCCCCGGAGCAGCATCGCCAGCGCCAACGGGATGCCGCCGGCCGAGATGATGTCGAGGTGGCCCTCCTGCGCGAGTCGCCACGGCGCGTAGGCGAACGCGATCGCGCCGACCGTGGCACCCGTGCGGCCGGCGCCGAGCTGACGGATCAGGGCGTAGGCGCCTATGGCCAGGAGCGCGTGGGCCAGCACGAAGAGAATGTTGTAGCGCAGGATCGCCGCGCCGGGGCCGGAGCCGAGCATGCCGAAGGGTGCGTAGCCGAGCAGACTGTCGCCGAAGGCATAGCTGTAGTGCTCGGGGAAGAAGGCGTTGCCCTGCCACAGCCGCGCCGGCTCGGTGAGCAGGATGTGCCCCGCCCACGCGACCTGCCACGCCTGGCGCGCCGGGTCGTAGATGTCCTGCGGCACGGTGTGCAGCGGGTAGCGCAACGCCGGCCACGTCAGCGCGACGGCGAGGAGCAGGGCGCCGTAGATGACGATGGCGTACTCGTGACGGAGGACACGGCCAGCGCGGTGGAGCCCTCGCTGCCAGCGTCCCGGGGGACGCTCGCCGGTCTGCGCGAACGCCGTCCACGGGTCCGGCGGGGCGCCGGGCGGCCGGGTGGAGGGCAGCTCGGGACGCTTCCGCTTGCCGGACTCGGCGGCGCCCGCAGAGCTGTCCGTGGGCTCGGCGGCCGGCTGCGCGGTGCTGTCGACGGGCTCGCTGGTCTTCGTGCTTCCGGCGGCCGCGGTGGTGCTCTTGCTGGTGCTGCTGGCGGGCTCGGCAGTGGACCGCGTGGCGGCGCCGGTGGCCTCGGTAGCGGTCTTCGCGGTGCTGTCAACGGCGGGCTTGGTGTCGGCGGCTGAGGCGGGCGGCTGATCCGTCGTGGCGGCCGCTTGCGGCACGGCGGGGCGCAGGCCTGTCCCGTCCGCGGCGGGAGGCTGGGCGGTGCCGTCCTCGGCGGGGCGGGGGGCGCCTTGCTCGTCGGCGGGGCGCTTGGGTTCCTTGGCGCGGAGGTGCTGGGGGCCGCGCTGAGCGGGGATGGCGTGCCGGGCGCGGCGGGCTGCGCGACCGAAGCGGCCGAGGCCCCTGGCCGCCGGCGCCGCGGGGTCGGGCGGGGGTGCCGCTGGGGTCGGCTGGTCGGCCGGGCCGGGTGAGCCGGTGCCGGTGTGCGGCTGATCGGTGGTCATTCCGCTCCTCGTCCCCGCCGGGTCAGCTGGTGGCAGGCGTGCCGGCGCTCAGCTGCCGGCCCGCTCGCGCAGCAGAGCGATGTCGGCGGCCTGGCCCTCGGCGCCGCCCGGCGTCTCGACGATCGCCGGTGCGCCGGAGGCTCGGATGACCGCCACCACCAAGTCGGGGTCGATCTTGCCATTGCCGAGGTTGTCGTGTCGGTCGCGGCCCGAGTCGAAGGAGTCCTTGGAGTCGTTGGCGTGGATGAGGTCGATGCGGCCGGTGATCGCCTTCACCCTGTCCACAATGCCTAGCAGCTCCTCGCCGCCGGCGTGGGCGTGGCAGGTGTCGAGGCAGAAGCCGGCGCCGAACTCGCCGACGGCCTCCCAGAGGCGGGCCAGGTTGTCGAAGCGGCGGGCCATGGCATGGTCGCCGCCCGCCGTGTTCTCGATCAGGACGGGGAGGGGGAGGCCGCCCTCCTTCTCCGCATAGGCGAAGGTCTTGCGCCAGTTGTCGAAGCCCACCGCGACGTCGTCGCCGGCGTTGACGTGGCCGCCGTGGACGATCAGCGCGCGCGCTCCGATCGCCGCGGCCGCGCGGGCGTGGGTCAGCAGGAGCTTGCGGCTCGGGATGCGGATCCGATTGTTCAGCGTCGCGACATTGATCACATAGGGCGCGTGCACATAGATGTCCACATCGGACGCCTTGAGCTCGTCGGCGTCGGGCCGCGCGGCGGGCGACTTCCACCCCTGGGGGTCGGCCAGGAAGAACTGGACCGCGTCCGCCTGGCGGGCGGCAGCGGCGGCGAGGGGCTCGGCGGGGTCGACATGGGCTCCGATGCGCATGGGACCGAGCCTACGACGTGGGTACGACGCTCACCCGGCCTCGCCAGGTCGATACGAAAGCGTCACCACGTCGGACGAGGTGTCGTTATTCGACCGGATCAGTACAGACCGGGGAGATGGTTGCATGTCACGCCAAGTCCGACACCGGATGACCGGATGGGTCCTGGGCGGGTTCCTGCTCGGGGCGGCGGTGGTCACCACGGGCACGGCGAGCGCCGGGCAGATCGAGGCCGCGGGCCGCCAGGTCGTCTTCGGCAACGGCGGTGGCATGCTCGGACTCTCCTGCGAGTCCACGCCGTCGATCGAGTCGATGACCGTACCGGCGGAGAGCACCGTCAGGGTGGTCAATCGCACAGGCTACGGTGCGAAACTCATGCTCAACGGCTCGTCGAAGGGCACTGTCCCGGAGAACGGCGCGACCGAGGTGGTGTTCCGCCGCGGCACCACGGCGGTGATGCTCGACCCCAACTGCGCGGTCTCCGACCCGGCCACACCCGTGATGGTGACGGCGAGCCCCTCGGCCTCGGTGCCGGCGCTGCCCGCCCCGGAGCCCACGGACGACGACGCGGGCGCGCTGCCCACCACGCCGCCGAAATCCGACACGCCGACTGCTTCGGCCGTACCGGCGGGTGGTGCGCCTGCCGCCCGCCCGCAGCGTCCCGGCCGGGCCCGCCCCGCGACACCCCGGGCCGCCGGCCGCGAGTCCGCCTCCACGCGACACGCCGCGCCCTCACTGCCGTTGGGCGGCGTCGCGCATCCCGGCACCACGCGCGCAAAGACCAGGACCATCCCGGGTACGGCCGCCGCGGGCGCACCGGTCATCACCGAGCTCCCGAGCGGCGCGCCGGGGGTGTCGCCGGGCGTGGACGAGCCGGAGCTGGTGGACGTACGGGAAACGGGTGTGCCTGTGACGACGGAAGCCGCACCCGCGGCAGTCGCCGCCCCCGTGCACGAGGTCGCGGCCGCTGAGCCGGTCGCCGCGCTCAAGCCGATGCGCGAGTCGCGTCCGATCGGCCTGCTCGGCGTGGTCGCGGCGGTGTTCGCCGTCGGCGTGGGCGCGGCAGCAATTCGGGCATTTGTGTCGCAACGTGCATCTCGGGCGAACGTGGCGTAGACTATCGCTACAAGCTCCGCGGGGCGGCCGTTCCAACCTCATCGGTGTGGTCGTTCCTCCCCAGGTCCCACCCAGCGAATGCGGACCGGGCGCCCCGCGGCTCTCCAGGAGAGAACCCCGTCCCCGGACGGGGTTCTCTTTTTGGTTGCCTGGTCAGCCACGGGTATGCTTGCCCGGTTCGCAGGGTCGGACCGTGGGACATGGTGCCCGCGGTTTCTTTCTGCGAAGACACAAGACCTCCTGCCACGGAAATCCCGTGGCCGCTCAGCCCACAGGAGGTGAGAACGTCTTGCGTCATTACGAACTCATGGTGATCCTCGACCCTTCGCTCGAGGAGCGCACCGTCGCCCCGTCTCTCGACACGTACCTCAACGTGATCCGGACCGCGGGCGGCTCGGTGGAGAAGCTCGACGTCTGGGGCCGCCGGCGCCTGTCGTACGAGATCAACAAGAAGGCCGAGGGCATCTACGCCGTCGTCGACCTTCAGGCCACGCCCGAGGCCGTGGCGGAGCTGGACCGGCAGCTGCGGCTGAACGAGTCCATCCTGCGTACCAAGGTCATCCGGCCGGAGACCCGCTGACGCTTCGTTTTGTCGTAGGGGTCTGAGAACCTTTCCGACGAACGACGCCCAGCGGCGAGGAGAAGATCATGGCAGGAGAAACCACCATCACGGTCGTCGGCAACCTGACCGACGACCCTGAGCTGCGCTTCACCCCTTCGGGTGCGGCGGTCGCCAAGTTCCGCATCGCCTCGACGCCGCGGACCTTGGACCGGCAGTCCAACGAGTGGAAAGACGGCGAGCCACTCTTCCTCGCGTGCAACATCTGGCGTGACGCCGCCGAGCACGTCGCCGAGTCGCTGCAGCGTGGCGCTCGCGTGATCGTGCAGGGCCGGCTGCGCCAGCGGTCTTACGAGACCCGCGAGGGCGAGAAGCGCACCGTGTACGAGCTCGAGGTCGACGAGATCGGTCCGTCGCTGCGGTACGCCACGGCGAAGGTGCAGAAGATGAGCCGGTCCGGTGGCGGCGGAGGCGGCTTCGGCGGCGGCGGTGGTGGCGGCCGGCAGTCCGGCGGTGGCGGCGGAGGCGGCGGCAACTCGTCGAGCTTCGACGACCCGTGGGCGACGGCGGCACCGGCCGGGAACAGCCGCTCCGGCGGCGGAAGCTCCTCGTTCGACGACGAGCCACCCTTCTAAGCCCCACGCGGGACGCAGTGTGTCCCGCACCGGGCTCACCAAGCCCCACCGGGCTTCCCGAGTTCAGGAGTAAGAGCAATGGCCAAGGCTGCGGCGCTTCGCAAGCCGAAGAAGAAGGTGAACCCGCTCGACAAGGACGGGATCACCTACATCGACTACAAGGACACCGCCCTTCTGCGGAAGTTCATCTCCGACCGCGGCAAGATCCGCGCTCGCCGGGTCACGGGTGTGACCTCGCAGCAGCAGCGGCAGATCGCCCGTGCGGTGAAGAACGCCCGTGAGATGGCGCTCCTGCCGTACACCGCGACGGCTCGCTGAGGGGAGGCACCAAGATGAAGATCATCCTCACCCAGGAGGTGTCGGGCCTCGGCACCCCCGGCGACATCGTCGAGGTCAAGGACGGCTACGGCCGTAACTACCTGCTGCCGCAGGGCTTCGCGATCAAGTGGAGCAAGGGCGCCGAGAAGCAGGTCACGATCATCCGCCGGGCCCGCGAGGCCCGGGAGATCCGCGACCTGGGCCAGGCCAACGAGGTCAAGGGCCAGCTCGAGGGCATCAAGGTCACGCTGACCGCGCGCTCCGGCAACGGCGGCCGCCTGTTCGGCTCGATCACCCCGGCCGAGATCGTCGACGCCGTCAAGGCCGCCGGCGGTCCGTCCCTGGACCGGCGCCGCCTCGAGCTGCCGGCCCACATCAAGACCACGGGCTCCTACAAGGTCCAGGTCAAGCTGCACCCCGAGGTGACCGCCTCGTTCCCCGTGAACGTGGTCGCCGCGAAGTAAGGCTGTTTTCCGCTGTACGCGAGAGCGCGTCGCCCCCGAGGGGTGGCGCGCTTTTGTGTTGCCCGAGGCGTGGGGATGCGGCGCCGTGCTGGTGTGGCTTCGGCGCCTGATCGTCCGGCAGCGCCGCCTTCGTCGGGACTGGGACTTCCTGCTTTCGGGCCGGCGCGCATGCTCCGAGAGGCGGGTGCGGCGGGATTTGCTCGTCAGCTGAGTGATTGGCCGGTGATGGCCGAGGTCAACACCGTGGCGAGACCGCCGCCGACGACCGCGGAGGCGAGGCCGACGCTGGCTGCCTTCCAGGAGCCGCTCGCCCAGCGGAGGCCCACTGCCACGAGCATGCTCAGGACCAGCGAGAGCGCGAACTGAGGCGCCGCCTTGATCAGCGTGTCGACGGCCTGGCCCTGCTGGGCGCCGTTGACGATGAGCATGTACGCGACGAAGAGGACGACGGGGACTCCGTACCAGACAACGGTGTAACCCACCGCGGCGAGCGGGCCGCCGGTGTCCTCCGCGAGCTCCTCCTCGGGCTCGAGCAGGTCGTTCTGTCGCGCCGAGGCCGAGGTGAGCGTGCTCACAGGCCGCCGCTCGTAGGCACCGGTCGGCGACGTCATGACGGCCCCGCGCGGCGGCCACTCGGTGTCCGGCGGATCCTGCCAGCTCGGTCCCGTACGCGGCATCAGGCCCGTGGCAGCAGCCGCAGCCGGCGCAGCAGCCGCAGCCGGCTCCGGCGTCCGGGCTGCCGCGGCCGGCTCCTTGGACGGCGCGCGGAAGGGCACGAAGTCACTGGTCCCGAACCGGCGCGACTCACCCTCGGCGAGATTGCTCTCCGCCTTGAGCTCCCGGCGCCAGTCCGTCGTGTTGCCCTCGCGGTAGACGGCCGAACCCGGGCCGCCGTCCTCGCCGTTCCTGCCCCGGGCGGCCTGGTTGCGTTCGGCCTGCAGCCAGGGGGCCGGCTCGTCGGTGCGCTGGATGATCTCGGTGACGGCGTCGGTCGCCCGGGGCAGCGGCGGCTCGCCCTGCTCGGCGCGGAGCTGGTTGCGCCAGTTCTCGGCCTGCGCTTCGGCCTGGGCACCCGGGCGCCAGGATCCGGACTGGGTGTCGGTGCGCCAGGAGCCAGGGTCTGCCTGGGGGCGGTCCTCACGGCGGGCTGCCGGGGCGGAAGAGACCGGGCGTGTGGGTACGCCAGAGGTGGGCGCATCGGGCATGCCATCCGGCGCGCGATCCGAGATGCCATCGGGCAGGCCCGAGGTTGGGCGGTTGGGCATCCCGGAGATCGGGCGGTCCGGCATGCCGGAAACCGGGCGGCCGGGCATGCCGGAGACGGGGCGGCCGGGCATGCCGGAGACCGGACTGTTCGGGAGGCTCGAGGTGGGGCGAGCGGGGAAGCCGGGGTCGGGTCGGCCGCCCGGGGCGGGGGGCTTCTGCTCCCGGTCCTGCTCCCAGGACGATGCGGCGTAGCCATCGGGCGCGGTGGCATAGCCGTCGGGCCCGGTTGCGTTGCGGTCGGGCCCGGTTGTGTTGCGGTCGGACGGGCCGGCTTCGAGCTCGAAGGGGCGGCGGGTCTCGGGCGCGCGGCGGCGGCCTACGCGGGGATCTCTGTCACGCCGGACGTCGTCGCGCGGGGCATCGTCGCGCCAGTCGTCGGCTTGCTGCGCGTTGTCGCGCCAGTCGGTGGCTTGCTGGGCGTTGTCGCGCCAGTCGTCGGTTTGCGGGGCGTTGTCGCGGCGGGTTTCGGCACGCCGGGTTTCGTCGCGTGGGCCGGAGGGTGCGGGCTGACCGGATTCGATCGCCAGTGGGCCGCTCGGGGGCGGACCCTGGGCACGGCGACGGCGCCGGGGCCGTGGATCGCCTCGGTCGTCCTCGTCGTCTTCGTCGTCCTCGGCGGTGGCGCGGTGCCACTGGCCGGTGTCGGCGTCACGGAGCCAGACGTCCGACTCGTGATCCCGGTCCCACGCCGCCGTCTCGAGCTCGCGCTGCCAGCTGGTGTCGGGCTCGCGACGGCGCGCGTGCTCACGGCTGGGGTCGCGGCGGGGCGGCATGCCGACGCCACGCTGGGCGTCGAGGCCACGCCGCGGCTCGCGCTGAGTGTCGGGACCGCGTCGGGGCTCGCGCTGAGTGTCGGGACCGCGCCGCGGCTCGCGCTGCGTCTCGGGACCACGCTGGCGTCCGGGGCGGCGGTCTTCGTTGTCGCGCTGCCAGGCCTCCGCGTCGGGCCGGTCCTGCCACGACCGCGAGGTGGTGTCGCCACGCCAGGAGCCCGTGTCGGCCGGGCTCTGCGGAGCGCCAGCCTCCCGCCCGCGCCACGAGCCCGTGTCGGCCGGGCTTTGAGGTGTGCCGGGCCCGCGCCACGAGCCGGTGTCCGCGGGGCTCTGGGGTGTGCCGGGTCCGCGCCACGAGCCGGTGTCCGCCGGGTTGCGCGGGGCGCCGGACTCGAGCTCGCGCCCGCGTCGGCTGCCGTCCGCGGGGCCTTCCAGCTCGCGTCGGCGCCACGCGTCCGCCGGGCCCTGCGGCGCGCCGGACTCCAGCTCGCGGCCACGCCAGGAGCTGGGACTCTGCGGCGCACTGGGCTGCCGGCCGCGCCAGGAGCCGGTGTCGGAAGGACTCAGCGGCGCGCCCGGCTGGCGGCCGCGCCAGGAGCCGGTGTCGGACGGGTTCTGCGGTGCCCCGGACTCCAGCTCGCGCCGGCGCCACGATCCGGAGTCGGCTTCGTCCTGGCCGCGGCGCCAGGAGCCGGTGTCCGACAGACCCTGCTCGCGGCGCCACGAGCCCGTGTCCGGCCCCTGCTCGTCACGGCGCCAGGACTCCGGCGCCGACCGATCCTGATCACGCCGCCACGAGCCGGTGGTGGACGGGTCCTGGTCACGGCTCCAGGAACCGGTGTCGGAGACAGAGTCGCGGCGCCAGGAGCCGGTGTCCTCACGGTCGGAGCGCGAGCGCCGGCCGCCCGCGTCGCGGTCCCAGGAGCCGGTGTCGGTGCGGCCGTCGGACGGCGTGCGCGGCTGCAGGGGCAGCGGGATGACGCCGGTCTCCGTGGCGCTCTGGGCCCACGGGTCGACGGGCGGCGCCGGATCGGGGTCGCGCCGCCACGGGCCGGTGTCGCCCCAGCCCGGGTCGCGGGACTGGTCGCCGCTGCGCCAGCCGTCGGCGGCACCCGAGGGCGCTGGCGGGGCGTCGGCGCGCCAGCTCTCCGCGGGGCCGGCGGGGTCGCTGCCACGCCAGCGGTCGGCGCGGCGCTGCCCGCCACGGGACTCGTCGGCGCTGCGCCAGCTCTCCGAGGCCGAGGCGGTGCCCGGCCAGCTCTCCGAGGCCGAGGCGGTGCCCGGCCGGCTCTCCGGAGCGGGGCTCTGCCAGCTGCCCGAGGTCGGCCGGCTTTCGGAAGCAGGACTCTGCCAGCTGCCCGAGGTCGGGTTCGGCCGGCCTTCGGAGGCGGGGCTCTGCCAGCTGTCGGTGGTCGTACTCATCCGCCAGCTGTCGGACGGCTCATCGGTGCCGCGGCGCCGGCGGTCGGCAGGGTCGTCGCGGCGGTCGGTGGGCTCCGGCGAGGTGCGCCAGCGGTCGGCCGGGTCGGTGCTGTCACGGCGCCAGCTGCCGGTGTCGGACAACGGGTCCTGATATGCGGGGATGCTGCCCGTGTCGGTGTGGCCGGCCCAGTTGTCCGCGTCGGAACGGGTGCTCCAGCCCGTACCCCCGGCGGTCCTGGATCCTGGCTCCGGGGCCCGGCGGCGGCCCGCCGAGCGCGACCCGGCATCGAGGCCGGCCTGCCCCGCGGCCGACTCGCGGCGCCACTGCGCGCGGTCGTCCTCGCGAACGTAGTGCCGGCCGTCATCGGCCCAGGACGGCTGCTGCGGCGTGTCGGTGGTGGACTGCCAGCTCGGCCGGGAGTCCCAGGACGGGCGCTCCTGCCCGCTCGGCAGACCCGACGCCGGCGCCGGGCTCTGCCAACTCGGCGTCGGATCCGGCGTACGCCGCCAGCTCGGCGTCTCCTCCCCCCGAGCCCGGCCCGTCGCGTCGCCGGGCTCGGCCGGGCTCTGCCAGCTCGGGGTCGGGTCGGCGGGCCGGCGCCAGCTCGGCGTGGTGTCGTCGGAGGCGGGACGGCCGAGCGAGTCGGCGGCCGACTGCCAGCTCGGGGTCGTCTCGCTCGCCTCGCGCTGCCAGCTCGGCGTCGCCTCCTGTCGCCAGCTGGGTGTGGCGTCGGGCGCGCTCTGCCGCCAGCTGGGCGTGGCGGCGTCGGGCTGCCAGCTGGGTGTGGCGTCGGTCTCGGGAGTCGGCCACGCGGTGCCGGAGATCGCGGGAAGGCGGCTAGGCGGGTCGGTCGCCGCGGCGCCGGGCGGGGGCGGCGGCGGAAACGCCTCGGCCTCCTGCCCGGCCTGCCACGCCTCGGTGGTCGTGCGCCAGCCCGAGGTGCCCGAGGCGGAGCGCCACTCCGTGGTCTGACGCCAGCGGCCGGTCTCGCTCGTCGCCCGCCACTCCGACGTCGACGTGCGCCAACCGAAGCCCTCCGCGGGGATCGCCGGGCGGCCGGTGGCGGCAACCTCGGACCACCTGCTGACCGTGCCGGAGCTGGAGCGCTCGACGGCCTGGTCCTCATTCTGCGCCCAAGCCTCGGCGCGCAACGACCACGCGACGGCCTCGGGAATGGGCTGCATGCTGCCGGTGTCGGTCACCGAGCCGGTGCCCCAGATCGGCGCGCCGGGCTCGTTGGCTCCGGGAGAATCGGGACTTTCCGGGCGCTGAGAGGGTGACCAAGGGTCCGCTGCGCTCCTCTCGCGCGGCAGGCGGGCGCCGTAGTCCCACTCCCGTTGGTCCACCTGGAAAGCGTGACGTGCCTTTCCCGGTTCTGCAACGCCCAGACGCGATGGCTTCGTCACGGGCCGCACCTTTTTGTTCTCTCCACATGCTGGGGACGACAAAACCGCAGCTCAGAGGGGTACGCCACGGAGCGTCCCCAGGAGTTATACACAGCCTGTGCACAGGGCTGCACACAGGCGCGGCCACGTTGTCCACAGGTTGTCCCGAGCGCTGTCCACCGCGCCGTTTGGGCCGATGACGTGCGGCTTCGTATCGTTAGCCGCGCCGGATCACGCCCACGGGCCGATCCGGGCAGGTCACAGCGACGATCGGCGGGGGCGCCGAGAAATCTCGTGGCCTGGATCACTCGCTCGGGGGTGTCGTCACCCGAAAGTGTCGTACCCGCGTTGTTTGATCTACTCGGGGCTTCGCTTCGTCTCCGTCAGGGGCGGCCGGTGATCGGCCCGCGTCCCCCGGGGCGCGGTGCTCGGTCCGCACCCGCCGGTCGCGGGGGTGCGGGTGTGGTGCGGGCTCCGTGGGTGGGGGTCCGGTTCGTGCCCGATCGGGTGCGGGCACGGGGAAGGGCAGGAGGGAGAGGTCGGGGTGTCAATCACCGATGACGCGCGGCCGGAGGCCCGCTCGCAGTCCAACGGCAAGCCGCCGGGTCAGGGGCAGGGCCAGCCGCCGCGGGAGGGCGGTGGCTTCGACAAGACCCCGCCCCAGGACATCGCGGCCGAGCAGAGCGTTCTGGGCGGCATGCTGCTGTCCAAGGACGCCATCGCCGACGTGGTCGAGATCCTCAAGACCCACGACTTCTACCGCCCCAACCACTCGACGATCTTCGACGTCATCCTCGACCTCTACGGCCGCGGCGAGCCGGCCGACGCCGTGACGGTGGCCGCCGCCCTGGTCGACTCCGGCGAGCTCCAGCGCATCGGCGGCGTGCCCTATCTGCACACCCTGGTCGAGAGCGTCCCCACCGCGGCCAACGCCTCCTATTACGCCCGCATCGTCTCCGAGCGCGCGATCCTGCGCCGCCTGGTCGAGGCGGGCACCAAGATCGTCCAACTGGGCTACGGCGCCGGCGGCAACGGCGGCCGCGACGTCGACGACATCGTCGACCTGGCCTCACAAGCCATCTACGACGTCACCGAGAAGCGTGTCAACGAGGACTACGCGGCGCTCGGCGACATGCTCCAGCCCACCCTCGACGAGATCGAAGCCGTCGGCGCGACGGGCGGCCAGATGACCGGCGTCCCCACCGGCTTCGCCGACCTCGACCGCCTGCTCAACGGCCTCCACCCCGGCCAGCTGATCATCGTCGCCGGCCGCCCCGGCCTCGGCAAGTCGACCGCCAGCATGGACTTCGCCCGCAACGCCGCCATCCGCAGCAACTGCGCCAGCGCCATCTTCTCCCTGGAGATGAGCAAGATCGAGATGGTCATGCGACTGCTCTCGGCGGAAGCCCGCGTCCCCCTGCACACCCTGCGCTCCGGCCAGCTCTCCGACGACGACTGGACCAAGCTCGCCCGCCGCATGGGCGAGATCAGCGAGGCGCCCATCTTCGTCGACGACACCCCCAACATGAACCTCATGGAGATCCGGGCCAAGGCCCGCCGCCTCAAGCAGCGCCACAACCTCAAGCTACTCGTGATCGACTATCTCCAGCTGATGAGCTCCCCGAAAAAGACCGAGAGCCGTCAGCAGGAGGTCTCGGAGCTCTCCCGTGGCCTCAAGCTGCTCGCCAAGGAGATCGAGTGCCCGGTCATCGGCGTCAGCCAGCTGAACCGAGGCCCCGAGCAGCGCACCGACAAGCGTCCCCAGCTCTCCGACCTGCGTGAGTCCGGCTCCATCGAGCAGGACGCCGACGTCGTCATCCTCCTGCACCGCGACGACTACTACGACAAGGAATCCCCCCGGGCCGGCGAAGCCGACTTCATCGTCGCCAAGCACCGAAACGGCGCCACCGACACCATCACCGTCGCGGCGCAGCTCCACCTGTCCCGCTTCGTCGACATGGCGGTGGTCTGAGCCCCCGCCGCGTGGGCCGGACTCAGTCCTCGAGCACGTAGCCGTTCCACTTGTCCCGGTCGGTCTCGTAGATCAACGTGCCGGCCGGGAAGTCGTACGGAGCAGCATCGGGCAGGACGGCTCGGATCAGCTCGTCGTCACGGCGAACCTGGATCGCGGCCATCCCCAGCCGAGCCACCGCGGCGAAGATGTGATCGGCCGCAGCTGCCTCGAGGCCATCTGCGTGGGCGCCGGCCAGCCACAGGCGGATCTCGACGTTGTACGCGTCCATGGCCTCGTACTCGCCCTCTGGCCGGAACGGCCGCTCGGACTCGTGGGCCAGAACAGGTCCACCGAAGCTGGCTTCTTCCCGCCAAGCCTCGTCGGGCAGCAGTTCGGACGGCCGCACCAACAGCCAGGTGCCGCCGTCCGCCGCTTCCGTCCAGCCGTCGACGAGGGCGGCCACCAGGCCTGCCACCTCGGCCGGCTGCTTGTCAGTCCGTACGAAGATCTGCTCACGTACTGACACTGATCTCTCCCGTGTCGCCCCGCCATGTGACCCAGCCGCCGTTGTCGGCGAAGACGATTATCCGGTGCTCCGGCCGTACCAGGTGACCGCTGCTCCGCCAGAATCCCAGTGCTCGGCGAACGCCTCGTACAGCATCGTCGATCGGCAGGTGCTCGTCGCGTCCGTCCACAACCGCCACCGCTATCCGCGGGTCCTGGCTGAAGGCCGAGCGCAACGGCCGCTCGACCTTGCGTGAGAGGTCGCGCCGTGATTCCTGCCCCAGGGCCGGTGGAGTGAGTCGCTTGAAATCACCGTAAGAACCCTGATCGGCCGGATGTTCGCGCATCAGGAAGTCGGGATTGCCGAAACCGTCGGCCCGGCTGTGATTCCACTGCAGGGCCCGGACGTCGTACCGGCGACCCAGCACGAGGGCGGAACCGATCTCTTCCTTGCGTTCGTAGTCGTGGAGGTAATGGGCGCTGATCTCGAAGGCGTTGCCCACGGTCCCGCGGGTCTGGCCGAGGCGGGTGTTGAGGCGGATCGTCGTGCCCTTGTCGGTCGGAATCAGCTCGAAGGAGCCGCCGTCCGGTTCTCCGGCGGGCCCCAGTCCCAGCCGTTCCGCTCCCCCTCCTCGAACATCGCCGTCAGGGTCTCCTCGCTCGGCAGCGGCATCGACAAGGTCAGCAGCGCTGTCTCCTCCGCCGTCTTCCGATCGATCGGCCGGCTCCGGTCCTGGTACTCCGGGTCGTAGAGGTACGCCCCCGCCACCGCCGGTGCGTAGATCCACGCCTGCCGTGGGACGCTCCACAGCACTGCCCGAAGCGGGTGTGTCACTTGGACCTCGTAGGCGATCACGCTGGTCACCGCGTTCGTCCCGTCGGCCTTCATGATCGTCTGATAGCCGAACTCCGGCATGGTTCCCACCCCTCCGCGTCTCGTGCGGGAAAACGTCCGCTCGGGTCAGAGCATGGCGCGCCAATACGTCGTCGAAGCCGGCGCCCTCGTCGTGCAGGGCCTTGAGGTAGGCGCTCCACTCCGCGGGCCGTGCGGCGACCCACTGCGCGAACGTCGAATTCACGTTTTTCGTGATCGTCAGCCGCCGCAGCTGATCCGGCTGGTGTCCCGCCATGTCCAGCTCTTTGTTGACAGCGACTATTCGGAGGAAGGCATCGACACGCGCGGCATACGGGATGGTCGGCAATCGGAGGACCTCGTACCAGCGATGGGTACGTTCCCCGGCGGACCAGGATAAAGCTGTCGGGAACTGCACTTCGAACGCGAAGTCGGAAGCGTTGACGACCGTGGCGTTCAGTCCGTTGTGCCGCCCGTGACCTTGCCAGAAGTTCACGAGGCGGGTCGTCCGGTAACGCAGCCGGCCGAGCAGTTCGATCCCGCCTTCCACCGCGTTGCCGTACCCCTTCTCGGGCATTCTGATCGCGAAGCGCACGCGATCCTTCGCTGCCGCCAGGAAGGTGCCGGGCGCGGGACGCTCGGTCGCTTGCAGGGTGGCGTAGGCCCGGGCCAATGACCGGGCTGACTTGACGAGTCGCTCGGTGCCGACCAGTTCGATGTCGCCACCGAGCGCAGAAGTCACTGTGCCCATCTCACGCAGCAGGTGCTTCGCGGTCTTGGTGGCTTTGCGCGTGGAGGCGTCCAGTTGGTCGCGAAACTCTCCGTCGAGCGACTGAAGGAGACGGTCCTCCATGGCCTGCACGTCGATGTCGACGGCGCTCATCGAGGCTGTGGTGGGGATGGACGGATCGGCTCCGGGGTGGGTTCCCGGTGCCGTGGGGGTCTGCGGGGCCGGGGGCGAGGTGCGGGGGTGCCACCAGCCGTCGGGTTTGCCGGGGAAGGGGAGGGGGCGGCCCTGGGCGTCGACGACCAGGGCGTCGAGGGCGACGAGGTTGGCTGGGTCGGGGATGCCCTGGTGGCCGTAGAGGGAGGTGCCGGGGGTGGCGACCAGGCCGGACTGGGGGTCGACGAAGAGGATTTCGCCGTGGTGGTTGACGGCGGCCCAGGCGTGGGAGGAGCCGCTTTCCCAGAGGTTCATGAGGAAGGCGAAGGAGCCGTGGCCG
>NZ_JAUQWH010000076.1 GCF_030757795.1 Actinoplanes oryzae | reverse complement strand
CGGGGCGGTCGGGTCGGCCAGCACGATCGGCGTGCCCGCGTCGCCGGCCTCGCGGACCCGGGTGTCCAGCGGGATCTGGCCGAGCAGCGGCACCGAGGCGCCCACCGTGGTGGTCAGCGAGTCGGCGACGGTCTGGCCGCCGCCGGCGCCGAAGACCTCCATGCGGGTGCCGTCGGGCAGCTCCAGCCAGCTCATGTTCTCCACGACGCCGACCAGGCGCTGGTGGGTCTGCAGGGCGATGGCGCCGGCCCGCTCGGCGACCTCGGCGGCCGCCATCTGCGGGGTGGTGACCACGAGGATCTCGGCGTTGGGCAGGAGCTGGGCCAGCGAGATGGCCACGTCGCCCGTGCCCGGGGGCAGGTCGAGCAGCAGGACGTCGAGGTCGCCCCAGAAGACGTCGGCGAGGAACTGCTGGAGCGCCCGGTGCAGCATCGGGCCGCGCCAGACGACGGCGGCGTTGCCCGCGGTGAACATGCCGATCGAGATGACCTTCACGCCGTGCGACTGCGGCGGCATGATCATTTCTTCGACGCGGGTGGGGCGGCCGTCGACGCCGAGCATGCGGGGGATCGAGTGGCCGTAGATGTCGGCGTCGATCACGCCGACGCTCAGGCCGCGCTTGGCGAGCGCTGCGGCCAGGTTGACCGTGACGCTGGACTTGCCGACGCCGCCCTTGCCGCTGGCCACCGCGTAGACCCGGGTCTTGGAGCCGGGCTGCGCGAAGGGGATGACCGGCTCGGCGCTCTGGCCGCCGCCGCGCAGCTGCGCCTGCAGGGCCTTGCGCTGCTCCTCGGTCATCACGCCGAAGTCGATGGTCACGGCCTCGATGCCCGGGATCTTGGTGAGGGCGGCGGTGATGTCGGTGGTGAGCTTGTCGCGCAGCGGACAGCCGGCCACGGTGAGCAGCAGCTCGACGTTGACCTTGCCGGCGGCGACGGCGAAGCCCTTGACCATGCCGAGCTCGGTGATCGGCCGGCGGATCTCGGGATCGTCGACCGTGGCGAGGGCGGCCTGGATCGCGTCCTCAACGGTGGGGGCAGGAGCGGACATGAGATCCAGCCTACGCCGGAGTCAGGAGTGCTCCTCCTCCCACTCCTTGCGCTCCAGCTTCTGCCGGCGACCGGCGGCCTCGTCCAGCTCCTCGGCCACCCGGGCCAGCTCGGAGCGGATGAAGTCACGGGTCGCGACCTCGCCCAGCGCGATGCGCAGCGCGGCGATCTCCCGGGTCAGGTACTCCGTGTCGGCTTTCTGCATGGCGGCGCGCCGGCGGTCCTCCTCCATGCCGAGTCTGTCCCGGTCGGTCTGCCTGTTCTGCGCCAGCAGGATCAGCGGCGCCGCGTAGGACGCCTGCAGGGACAGGATCAAGGTCAGGAACGTGAAGGTGTACGGGTCGAAGCGCATGTTCGCCGGCGCGAGCGTGTTCCACGCGAACCAGGCGCCGATGACAATCGTCATGTAGACGATGAACTTGGCCGTGCCCATGTAGCGGGCGATGTTCTCCGACCACTGCCCGAAGGCCTCCGGGTCGAACCGGGGCAGCCGGACCCGGCCCGGCTCGACGGGCTGGTCCAGGCGGTCGAGCCGCTCGACCCGCTCGCGGCGCAGCTCGGTCATCGCTCGGCCCCCGGCAGGATGCCGACCGGGTCCTCGTCGGCGACGTCACGGTCGCGCCAGTCGCGGGGCAGGCTGTGGTCGAGCACGTCGTCGACGGTGACCGCGCCCACCAGCCGGAAGGTGCTGTCGACCACCGGCATCGCGACCATGTCGTAGGTCGCCATCCGCCTGGTGATCTCGGTCAGCCCCGTCTCCGGCCGGAGGGGATCGATGTCCTTCTCGATGAGGCCGCCCAGGATCGAGGCCGGTGGCTCCCGCAGGAGGCGCTGGAAGTGGACCATGCCCAGATACTTCCCGCTCGGGGTGGCCGAGGGTGCACGGGCGACGAAAACTTGGGCGGCGATCACAGGGGAGAGCTCGGGCTCGCGGATGCGGGCGAGGGCCTCGGCCACCGTGCTGTCCGGCGTCATGATCACCGGCTCCGAGGTCATGACCGAGCCGGCCGTGCCGGGGGTGTAGCTCATCAGCTGGCGTACCGGTGCCGCCTCCTCGGGCTCCATGAGGTCGAGCAGGATCGCCTGCTCCGCCTTGGGCAGCTCGGCGAGCAGGTCGGCGGCGTCGTCCGGGTCCATCCGCTCGAGGACGTCCGCGGCGCGCTCCCGGTCGAGCTGGACCAGGATCTCCACCTGGTCGTGCTCGGGCAGCTCCTCGAGCACGTCGGCCAGCGTCCGGTCGCTCAGCTCCGCCGCCACCTGGTTGCGCCGGGCGTCGGGAAGGTCCTGCAGCGCGTTCGCCATGTCGGCCGGGCGCATCTGCTCCAGCAGCGCGACCAGGTTGGCGTTGCCCTGCGTGTCGGTGGGCCCGACCATGCCCCGCACCCGGTCGTAGTCGACCTGATAGGTGTGCCCGCGCCGGCCCAGCCGCCCGCTGATGTCCCGCACGGCGACCCGGGTGATCAGCCACTCGTTGTTGCGGTTGAGGTCCATGCCGAGGTCGACGATCATGCCGGCCTTGGCCGGGGCCTCGCCGTCCTCCGGCTCGATGGTGACCCGCCTGTCCAGCAGGTTCTCCAGCACGAGCAGCTCGTTGGGGCGCTTCTCGAACCGGCGCAGGTTGAGGGTGCCGGTGCTGAGCACGACCGCCTCGGCGTCCATCGACGTGACCCGGCCGATGGGCAGGAAGATGCGCCGGCGCAGGGCCATCTCCGCCACCAGGCCCACCACCTGCGGGGGTCTGTTGGTGGTGCGCAGCCGCACCACGGCGTCGCGGACCCGGCCCACCCGGTCGCCGTTGGGGTCGAACACCGGCAGCGCGGCCAGCCGCGCCAGAAAAACCCTCGTCCCCATGGTCACGCCCCCAGCGTAGGCGGCGGCTAGGTTCGGGGCATGTCTACCGTGGCGTACGAAATCGTGGACGTCTTCACCGACCGCCCCTTCGCGGGCAACCCGCTGGCCGTCGTCTTCGGCGCCGAGGGCCTGGCCGGGGACCAGATGCAGGCGCTGGCGCGCGAGTTCAACCTGTCCGAGACGGTGTTCGTGCTGCCGCCCTCCGACATCGAGGCCACGTACCGGGCGCGGATCTTCACCCCCGTGGCGGAGCTGCCGTTCGCCGGTCACCCCAGCGTCGGCGCGGCCGTCACCTATGTACGCCGTGGGCTCGCCGCCACGGGCCCCCTCGTCCAGGAGTGCGGCGCCGGGCTGCTGCCGATCGTGGTCGCGGACGACGACTCGGCGACGCTGACCGGCGGCGCCCCGGCACTCGGCGACGAGCTCGACCCCGAGGCGCTGCTGGGGGTGGCCGGGCTCGCCGGCGACGACTATGCGGGAGAGGGCACCACGCCGGGGTTCGCGGGGTGCGGGCTCGAGTTCGCGTACCTGCGGGTGCATCGCCGGGCGCTGGCCCGCACGACCGTCGAGCCGGGCCCGGCCGTCGCCGCCGGCATCGGTGACCTGAGTGTCTTCTCCTGGGACGAGGGGACCCGGACGGCCTATGCCCGGGTCTTCGCGCCCGGCTCCGGCGTGCCCGAGGACCCGGCGACCGGGTCGGCGGCGCTCGGCCTCGGGGTGTGGCTCGTGGCCAACGGCTTGCTCCCGGCGGAGGGGACGACCGCTTACACCGTCCACCAGGGGTACGAGATCCAGCGCCCGTCGCTGCTCAAGTGCACGGTCACGGCGGCTGCCGGGGTCGCCCGGTCGGCCACGGTCGCCGGGCACGTGGTGCCGATCGCCCGGGGCGAGATGCTCGTGCCGCCTTTCGTGGGTTAGCGCTTCTTCTTGCGTACCCGATGAAGGCGGAACGGGCGACGGACCGTGACCCGCGCCGGGGTCTCGCGCGGCGGGGCGGCCTGCGACTGGTCCGGGAGGTCCGCTCCGGCGATCGGCGGCTGCTCGGCGGGAGTGAGACGCACCACGGCGCAGCCCGTCTCGGCCCAGCGGGCGACCTGCTCCTCGGCCGAGCCCCGCGCGTTGAGCCGCTTGGCCGCCAGCTGCGGGGCGACCTCGTCCCAGGCCTCGCTGCCCGGGGTGAGGCGCTCCACGCGCGTGTCGAGGATCACGATGAGGCCGCCGTGGTCGCCGCGCAGCCGCACCTGGGCGGTCGTGGCCTCGGCCAGTCCGGGCGCGGCCTGCTCGCCCGGCCCGCTCAGCACGATCAGCGAGCCGTCGAGCGGCAGCACCCACAGGCCGCGCGCGGGAGCGTCGCCCACGCCGACCCACGCGATGCCGGCCTTCTTGATCGCCTCGGCCACCAGCTCGGTCGTCACGTCCTCATCCTCGCAGCTCGCCCGCTCAGATCAAGGCGGGCACCCGGTCCAGCAGCTCGAGCAGCGCGGTCAGGGACGGGACGCTCAGGCCGGCGAAGTCGTCGTCGCGGTCGAAGACCAGGTGGTCGCCGAGGTCCGGCGCGGCCAGGCGGACCGGGGTCATGCCGACCGCGGCCGCGCCGGTCAGCTCGCGGCTGCCGCCGTCGCCGACGTAGAGGCAGTCCTCCGGCGCCACGCGCAGGCGCCAGCAGGCCTCGAGGTAGATCTCCGGGTCCGGCTTGCAGCGCCCCACCTCGACCGAGAAGATCTTCTCGTCCAGCAGGGGAGCGATCGGCATGCTGGGCAGGAACGCGGGAAGCTCGTGGGTGCAGTCGCTGATGACGGCCGTGCGCAGCCCCCGGCGCTTGAGCTGGCGCAGCACCGGCTCGGCGTCGGCCCGCAGCTCGGTGTCCGCCTTGAGGGCGTTGACCCGGGCGGGCACCGCGGCCTGCAGCTGGGCCGGGCGCGGGCTGCCCCCGGCCTGCTCGGTGACCCATCGTAGGGTGGCCTCGGCGGAGCCGAACTGGCCGCGGGCGCGGACCTGGAAGGTGCGGTCCAGCACGTTGAGCACGGCCTCGGGGTCGCACCCCAGGGCACGGGCGATCTCGGCATGTTGCGGCCCGCGCCGGACGGACCGGGTCAGCGTGCCGAAGAAGTCGAAGAGCACCGCTTGGTACGCGGGCAACACGGATTCACCCTCCAGGGGCATTGACTAAGGGATATCGACGGCGAGCGTAACGACACGCTTACTTTCCGCTCAACCCGGATCGACAAACTGTGACGTTCTCAGGCGCAACAAGCGACGACGAGGGATGAATATGCGCTCAACGCCCGTAGTCCTGACCACGGGCGCCCTGGCAGTCGCCGTGCTGGCGGTCTCCTCGTCGGCCCCGCTGATCGCCTTCGCGGCGGCTCCCGCCCTGGCCGTGGCCTTCTGGCGCAACGGCATCGCCTTCGTGGCGCTGTCCCCGATCACGGCCGGGCCGCGCCGCCACGAGCTGGGGGCGCTGCGGGGGCCGGCCGGGCGGTTCGGCGTACTGGCGGGGGTGGCCCTTGCTGTGCACTTCGCCACGTGGATGCCGAGCGTGCAGCTGGGCTCGGTCGCCACCGCGACCGCCCTCGTCGCCACCCAGCCGGTCTGGCAGGGCCTGCTGGCGGTCCTGACCAAGACCCCCACGGGTACGCCCACCCGCCTCGGCTGGGCCGGCATCGCCCTCGCGGTCGCCGGGGTCGCCTGGGCCACCGGAGCGGACGTGGGAGTCTCCGCCCGGGCCGTCCTCGCCGACGCGCTCGCGCTGGCCGGGGCGATGGCGGCCGCGGTCTACACGCTCTTCGGGGAACGGGCGCGGGCGCGGCTGAGCACGACCACGTACACCTGGGTCTGCTACGGCACCTGCGCCGTGCTGCTGCTCGTGGTCTGCCTCGCCGCCGGCGTGCCGCTCACCGGGTACGACCCCCACACCTGGTTGGCCATCCTGGCCATCGTGGCCGGGGCGCAGCTGCTCGGGCACTCGATGTTCAACTACGCGCTGCACCGGGTGCCGGCGACCACCGTCAGTGTGCTGGTCCTGCTCGAGGTGCCGGGGGCGGCGCTGCTCGCCTGGCTGTGGCTCGGACAGGAGCCGCGCGCCTCGGCCCTGCCCGGCCTCGCGCTCCTGGTCGCCGGGGTGCTCGTGGTGATCCTGGCCGCGGCGCGCCGCCCGGCGCCGGTGCCCGAGCCCGCCTGATCGCCCGTTGATCCCTTGGCGTGCGGGCGTCCCGCGCGGTAGAGAGGGGGGATGCGATGCATTGGTGTCGATCTCCGCTCCGGGCCGTCCTCCTCGGGGCGGCGCTCATGACCGGCGGCTGGGCGACCGCGGGGTGCGAGTTCGCGCGCACCCCCGTCACCGTGACCATGGGCCGGCACGTGCTGCCCGCCACCCCGCCCGACCTGGAAGCCGTCATGGCCCGCATCGAGTCGGGCGGCCGCGCCGAGCACGCCGCCAGCTTCGCGGGGCTCGAGGTGGATCAGCAGAACGTCCGGGCGATCGTCCACCGGGTGCCCGACGCCGCGTTCGACGACTTCGTCCGGCAGGTCGCCGGGAAGACCTGCGTCGTGGTCCGCGACGCCGGTCACAGCCTGCGGGAGCTCACCGGCTGGCACGATCGCCTGGTCGCCGACCTGCCCGACTGGACCGCCCGGGGTGTGGCGATCAGCACGGTCGCCGCCCGGCACGACGGCGCGGGGGTGGAGGTCGGCGCTCCGGACGTGCCGCTGGCCCGGGCGGCGCTGCTCGGACGCTATGGCTCGACGGCTCCCCTGATCTTCGTCGCCGAGGGGCCGGTGGTGCCGCTGGCCACCGCCGACGTGCCGGGCGTGGCGTCTTCGCCGGCCGTGTCGTCTTCGCCCAGCAGGTTGTCTTCGCCGGCCGTGCCGCCTTCGCCGCCGCCGGGTGGGTGAGCTGCCGGGCTCGGTCAGACGGTCGGGTCGGTGGCGATCAGGGCGACCAGGCCGATCCCGGCGACGAGGGCGATGCCGGTGACCACCCAGCCGACGATGATCCCGGCCAGGGCGAGCCCCGCCCCGGCCTCGCCGGAGACCGTGATCCGCTTGCGGGCCACGTGCCCGAGAATCGCGCCGACCAGGCCGAACAGTCCGCCGAAGCCCCACACGCACAGCCCCGCGACCGCCAGGCACGACACGACGAGCGAGGCGATGGCCATCCCGTTCGTGGCGCGGGGCTGGTGGAACGGGGAGTAGGCGGCGTACTGCTGCGGGGCCGGCTGCTCCTGGAAGGCCGGCGGCAGCGGATAGGGCGTCGACGGGCCCTGCGCGTAGTAGGGCGGCGGGTCCTGGCTCCGCTGCGGCTGCGGGACCGTGCCGAACGGCGGCTGCGACGGGATCCCGTACGGCGGCTGCGGCGGGGAAGGCGGCCGGTAGGCCTGGATCGGCGGGTCTGCCGGGGGTGGGTAGGCGCCCTGCTCGTCGGGGGTCGGCGGATGGGTCACGGAGTCTCCTTCCGCAGCGGTTCCGGCCCTCCAGCGTAGAAGACGCCGTCATCGCCGGGCCGCCACGTCCGGCCGATGTTTGCCCCGCCGCCTGGGATTGGGGAGGATCGCCGCATGGTCTACGACGCCCGTACCGACTCCGCGCGCGGTTTCGCCGCGGCGGCCGAGCCCCTCGCCGCCCCCGAACCGGACATCGCCGTGCTCCCGGCACCGGGCCCGGCAGCCGCCGCGACGGGGCTCGCCGACGCCGTCTCCCGCCTCGCCGGAGTCTCCGGCCCCGGCCCCGAGGGCGCGGACGACCCGGCCGAGCAGGCCGAGGAAGCCCCCGTGACCGGCCGCCTGGACGGCAAGGTCGCCCTGGTCACGGGCGCGGGCAGCCCCGACGGCATCGGGTACGCGACCGCGCGCCGGCTCCGCGACCTCGGCGCCCGGGTGGCGATCGTCTCCACCACCCGCCGCATCCACGAGCGCGCCACCGAGCTGGGCGTCACCGGCTTCGTCGCCGACCTCACCGACGAGGCGGAGGTCGGTGCCCTCGCCGACGCCGTCGCCGACTCCCTCGGCGACGTCCAGGTGCTCGTCAACAACGCCGGCCTGGCCAGCAGGACGAGCCCCGAGATCCTGCGCCCCGTCGCCCAGCTCACCTACGACGAGTGGCGCGCGGAGATCGACAGGAACCTCAGCACGGCGTTCCTGTGCAGCCGGGCCTTCGTCGGCGGCATGTCCGAGCGGGGCTGGGGCCGCATCGTCAACCTCGCCGCCACGGCCGGCCCGATCAACGCCCTCCCGACCGAGGCGGCCTACGCGGCGGCCAAGTCCGGCGTCGTCGGCCTCACCCGCGCTCTGGCCATGGAGCTCGTCGCGGACGGCATCAACGTCAACTGCGTCGCCCCGGGCACCATCTACACCGCGGCCTCGACCGTCACCGAGATCAAGCAGGGCCTCGGCACCCCGATCGGCCGCCCCGGCACCCCCGACGAGGTGGCGGCGGCGATCGCCTTCCTCTGCTCGCCCGCCGCCTCCTACATCACCGGCCAGATGCTCGTGGTCGACGGCGGCAACAGCGTGCGCGAGGCCGAGTTCCGCTGACCGCAGGCCCCCGCGCGGGCCGGGTTCGCGCCCGACGGCGGCACCAGCGTCCGTGAGCCCCCGGATGCCGGCGCGCATGGTTCCTGGACCGAGTACGAGCTCCGGCGCGGTGCAGGCCCAGCACGGGCCCCTCGTGCAGGGTCGCCGGCGCGCCCGAGGCCGTTGCTGACCCGGGCCCCAATGCCGCCGGCGCGCCCGAGGCCGTCGCTGACCGGGACCCCGAGGTCGTCGGCGCCCGAGGCTGTCGCTGACCCGGGCCCCAAGGTCGCCGGGGTGATCCGGACCCGAAGCGCGGCGCTGGACACGAAGTGGCGCCCGAGCGACCCGGCCGGAAGCCCACTCCCGGCGGCCGGCACACAAGCGGCGCCCGGCGGCCGGGACAAGCGTCGGCCGGCACACAAGCGGCGCCCGGCGGCTGGCGGAAGTCGGTGAGGCCGAAGGCGGCGACGCAGGATACAAACGGCGCCCGGCGGATCGAGTCCACCGGGCGCCGTGCGTCGGTCTGCCGTGCGAAGGTGCTCTCAGCGAGAGGCGCCGCAGGTCAGTAGGACGTGCTGCCGCTCGTGTTGAAGGCGACGACGCCGAGGATCACGTAGCCGATGCACACGAGCACACCCAGCCCGGTGAAGATGTAGCTGAGCCACAGGCCGGCGGTGGCGAGGCCGTCGCCGGACTCGCCGGTGGTGCGCATCTGCTTCTTCGCGACGTGGCCCATGATGATCCCGGCGATCGGGAACACGAAGGCGAACACCAGGCTCAGGATCGCCATGGTGTTCGTGGGCGCGCCGACCGGCTGGTAGGGCTGCTGATAGGGCTGCCCGTAACCGGCGGGGCCGCTCGACGGCGCACCGTAGGGCTGCCCGCTCGAGGGCGCACCGTAAGGCTGGCCGCTCGACGGGGCCCCGTAGGGCGGCTGCTGTCCATACGGCTGCCCGCTGGACGGCGCCCCGCTGGACGGCGAGGCGTAGGGGTCCTGCCCGTAGGGCGCGGTCGGGTCGTACGAGGGCGGCTGCTGCCCGTACGGCTGCTGGGGCTGATATGGGTCCGGCGTTCCACCCGGCGGCGGGTAAGTCATGTCAGTGGTCCTCCTGTTCCCCCGGCACCGTACTAGCCGGAGCGAAGATCGGGGCACCCCGATGCTGCGTGTCCGTCGATCCCACCCGCGGCAACGGCCCTGCTGAGGGCCCGAACCGCCGATGTGGCCCGGCCCGGTCGGCCGCCCCCGGTTCCCCCGAAGGGATCGCCGGCCCGCGCACCCGGGCGCCGGCCGTCATCCGCTCCGAAGCCTGCGGAGGCGCTGAAGCTCATCCGCTCAGGAGCGAGCGCTCGGAGGGGCCGCAGCCCGTCAGGAAGCGCTCGGAAGGGCGTGAGCCCGTCAGGAGCGCTTGGACAGGTTGGCCACCGCCCGCTCCACGGCCAGGCACCTGTCCTCCAGGTAGTCCATGCCCGCGTCGGTCGCGATCCGCCGGGCCTCGGCCGACACGATGCCCGACTGCAGCCAGACGGCGGGCGCCTTGATGGCCGCGGCCTGGCGGACGATCTCGACGGCGTCGGCGGCGGGCCGGAAGATGTTGACCAGGTCGACCGGCTCGGGCAGGTCGGCGAGCGTCGGGACCGTCGGGACGCCGAAGATCTCGGGGACGAACGGGTTGACCGGGATGATCTTCCACCCGTGCCGGAGCATCTGCAGCGGCACGGAGTGGGCCGGCTTGCCCGGGTCGCGGGAGGCCCCCACCACGGCGATGACGTCGGCATCGGCCAGGATCTGCGCTGCGCTTCTCATGGCTCCGACTCTATCGATCGGCACGTCCGGCCTCCTTCCGAAAAGTCGCGCCTGTGGATAACTCTCCGGGGACCGTCAGAGCAAGGTCAGCTGCTGTGGCTCGGGCTCGCGCGCCTTGGCGTCCTCCCGGGTGCTCGCCGTGCCGTCGTCGTCGGTCCACGGCTGCCGCGCCTCGCCCGGCTCCGCGCGGTGCAGGCCGTGGCGGCGGGCGGCCAGCCGGACCCGGGCGCTGATCTCGTGCTGGAAGGCCTGAGGCAGGTAGGACCCGCCCCGGAACAGCTCCCGGTAGCGCGGCGCCAGCTCCGGGTGCTCCCGAGTGAGCCAGGCCGCATACCACTCGCGGGCGCCGGGGCGCAGGTGCAGCGCCAGCGGGGTCACCGCGACCGCCCCGGAACGGGCGATGGCGGCCACGGTCTCGTCGATCGACTCGTCGGTGTCGGTGATGCCGGGGAGGATCGGTGCCATCAGGACGTTGACGCGAAAGCCCGCGTCGGTGAGCCGGCGCACCGCGTCGAGCCGGCGCCGGGGGCTGGGCGTGCCGGACTCCACCGCGCGCCACACGGTCTCGTCGACGAACCCGACGGAGAAGGAGATGCCGACGTCGGTGACCTCGGCGGCCTGCTGGAGCAGCTCGAGGTCGCGCAGGATCAGCGTGCCCTTGGTGAGGATCGAGAACGGGTTGGCGTGGTCGCGCAGCGCCGCCAGGATCTCGGGCATGAGCCGGTAACGGCCCTCCGCCCGCTGGTAGACGTCGACATTCGTGCCCATGGCGATGTGCTCGCCCCGCCACCGCGGCGCGGCCAGCTCGCGGCGGACCAGCTCGCCGGCGTTGACCTTGACGATGACCTTGGTGTCGAAGTCGCGCCCGGCGTCGAGGTCGAGATAGGTGTGCGTGTTGCGGGCGAAGCAGTTGTGGCTGACGACCCCGTCGGCGACGAAGTCGCCCGTGCCGGTGGTGATGTCGTAGAGCGGCAGCGTCAGCCCCAGCTCCTCGATGTCGGCCACGGTGAGCTCGGGCTCGCTGCGCACCCCGATGCCGGCGGCGTCGAGCGGGGCGTCGCTCACCCCGGTGAGGTGCCGGAAGCGCAGGGCGGCCCACAGGTCGCGGGTGATCTCGACCGAGTGCACGCCCCCGAGCTGCGGGTGCGGCGGACGCCGGCTGGGCAGCCCGAGGCGGGTCAGCGCCTCCGTCACGTGATCGAGGAAGCCCTGGTCGCGGCTGGTGAAGACGACCGCGAGCCGCTCGGCCGCCCCCGTGGCGCCGAACGCCCCCGCCAGGAAGCCCCTGAACCAGCCGTCGCTCGGCAGCTCCGGCCAGCGGAGCGCCTCCTCCATCGGGATCTCTTCGAGATAGCCGTCGGCGCGGACCCAGGCGTCGCCCTCGCGCGGAACGGCGGTGGGCGGGGCGCCGGCGTCGCCCCGAATCAGGCCGCAGAGGTAGCCGGCCCAATAGTCCGGCGACTCCTTCGGCGGGTCGGCGAAGTGCCCGACCCCGGACATGCGGTCGCCCACGGCCAGCGCGGGCAGGCCGGGCTCGGCGGGGCTCACGTGCCGCCAGCCCCGGTCCGTCAGGAAGCGATGGTCGCCGCTCGCCACGAGTCGCGTGCCGTCGGCCAGCGTGACCCGGAAGGCGGGCTTGGACGTGCGCCAGTGGTCGAGCACCGTCGTCGGCACATAGCGCCGGTGGGCACCGGCGCCCATCGTGCCGAGCACCGCGTCACCCACCTGCAGCTGCGAGAGCGCCCGCGTGGAGCCGTCGGCCAGCAGCACCGGGGTGTCGCCGCCCAGGCAGTAGGAGCAGGCGTGGGAGCAGCCCCGATAGGGATTGATCGTCCACTGGAACGGCACGCGGGAGGCCCCCGGCACCTTGTTGATGATCGACTTGGCCCGGACCTCGTAGAACGTCATGCCCGCGAAGCCGGGGGTGTCGAAGGTGCGGACGGTCGCCCCGGGCAGCGCCAGCGGCAGGGGTGAGGCCGCCGGCGCTGCGTTCGGGAGCGAGGCGTCGTCGGACGGCGCCGACAGGTGAGACCATCGCATGACGATGATTCGAACACATGTTCGACCGACTGTCCACTCGATCTCCCAGGTGGACCCGAAAGAGATCACCGGACGCACTCGCGCCGCGGACCGAACCGGTCCGCGGCGCGAAGATCTGCTGGAAAGCCCAGGTCAGTTGGTGTGCGCGTGCTCCGCGAGCTTGGCGCGCACCTCGTCCATGTCGAGCTTCTCGACCTGGTCGATCAGCGACTCGAGGGCCGACTCGGGAAGCGCGCCGGGCTGCGAGAAGACGAGGACGCCGTCGCGGACCGCCATGATCGTCGGGATCGAGCTGATCCCGAACTTCGCGGCGAGCTCCTGCTGGTCCTCGGTGTCGACCTTGCCGAAGGTGATGTCCGGGTGCTTCTCGGAGGAGCGCTCGTAGGTCGGGGCGAAGCGCAGACACGGTCCGCACCAGCCGGCCCAGAAGTCGACCAGCACGATGCCTTCCTTGCCGGTCACCTCGTCGAAGTTTTCTGTGGTCAGCGCAGTGGTAGCCATGGTCTCTCCGTCCACGGGAATTGGCTTACGTGCATGTAAACCGACGGTCCACCTCGGCAATTCCCTCGTGGTGCCGCGCGACACGTGGTCTACAGCACTCCCGTGGAACGCCCGGACGCCACCAAGGCTAACGGAAAGTAAGGGAGGTGGTCATACTTGTTACGCGATCTCGTGTCCGATCGGCGGCTTCCGTGCGGTCTCGTCCTTGATGACGTGGCCAGATAACGGAGAGATAACCCCACTAAAGTGATCCGTCTCACTTTTGAGAACTCTTCACATAGATACGCAGGGTGAGGCAGACTCAGCGGCAACAGAGCGTGGGCGGCGGGTGCCGGGGAGGGCCCCGCCGCTCATTGCGTCTCCCTCCGGGCGGCGACCGGGCCGCCGCGGCTACCCTCCACCTCCATGGTGTCCGAGGAGCTGCAGACCGCCGACGAGGTCGGTGTCGGTCCCTGGCCGGGCCCCTGGCCCACCGGCGAGCATTACGATCCCGAGCTGCTCGAGCACGGCGACCGCCGCAACGTCGTCGATCGCTACCGCTACTGGCGCCGCGAAGCCGTCGTCGCGGACCTCGACCAGCGGCGCCACCCCTTCCATGTCGCCATCGAGAACTGGCAGCACGACTTCAACATCGGCACGGTGGTCCGCAACGCGAACGCCTTCCTCGCGGCCGAGGTGCACATCGTCGGCCTCCGCCGCTGGAACAGGCGCGGTGCCATGGTCACCGACCGCTATCAGCACGTGCGGCATCACCCGGGGATCGACGAGTTCACCGACTGGGCGGAGCGGGCCGGCCTGCCGATCATCGGCATCGACAATCTGCCCGGCTCGCGCCCCATGGAGAGCGTCACGCTGCCGCGTGAGTGCGTGCTCATTTTCGGCCAGGAGGGGCCCGGGCTCTCTGCCGCCGCCCGCGCTGCCTGCCGCGAGCTCTTCTCGATCGCCCAGTACGGGTCCACGCGGTCGATCAACGCCGGTGTGGCCAGCGGCATCGCCATGCACTCGTGGGTACGCGCCCACGCCGCCCCGCCCCCGTCCTGACGCTCTTGACCCGAACCGCCCCGGTTCTGCCGATTCGCTTGACGGGCAGCCCGTGGCCCCCCACCGTTAAGGGGTGGGTGTCACAGTGAGTTGCCCCCGTTGTGCTGCGCAGGTCCGGCCGCCGGACCTGATGCACAGTGATTGGCGTTGCGACAACTGTGGCGATGTCCATCCGTTCCACGTCGCGGAGCACATCAGTCCCGAGATCATCGACAGTGTCCGGCGGCACGTGGCGCCGACCGCCGAGCGCACGCCACTGTGGTGTCCGTGGCCGCTGCCGCCCGGCTGGATGGTGACCGGGGTCGGCTGGGCGGGCGACGACCGCTCCGGCGTACGGGCGACGGCGCTGTCCTGCACGGGCCCGGAGCCGCTCAGCGGGGGTCCGGCCGATCTGGTCCTGATCGCGGAGCAGCCCGGCGTCGGGCTGGGCACGCGCTTCGCCGGCATCCCGGGCATCGACCCCGGCTATCTGATCGCCGAGGCGCTCGCCGGTGCACCGGGGCGGCCGGGTCCCCATGCCAAGATCCGGGCCGGCGGCCATCCCACTCCCTTGTGGTGCGTGAAGTCCCCCGAGGACCGCAGCGCCTATGTGAGTGAAGCCAAAGGAATGTGGCTCTATGCGGTAGCGTGGCCCGCAAGCGCGGGTTACTTCCTCGCCGAGCATGTCGTGCTGCACGACCTGTCCGACGGGGTGGTGCCCGAGCTCGTGTACGGAGCGCCGTCGCCGTACCTGCACGGCCGGGTCTGATATAGGCCTGTGACCAGCGGGAAGGTATCGGCTTTCCGGGTACATTGTTCACACAGAGCATTGAAACTGATACCGTCAGTGTTGCCGCGGCGTCGACCGTACCCGCAACGGAGGAGCAGGCCCGCCATGATCAAGAAGGTCCTCACCTGGCTTGGCATCGCATTCTTGATCTTCTTCATTGCGTTCAACCCGAACTCGGCCGCGGCCGTCTTCGAGTCGCTGGGTGACACCATCGGCGACATCGCCCGCGGTTTCGGACAGTTCTTCACGAACCTCGTCGCTTAACATCTGCCCATGGGTCCTGGTGAGCCGCGGCAACCTGAAGGTGAGGGTGCGCGTCGCCCTCAGGACGACGACGAGTACTTCGGCTACGACGATCCCGCGGTGCGGGACGACGGCCCGCAGTACGCCCGGGGGCAGGCCGGTCCGGAATACAGCCGCAGTGCGGCCTATGCGGACGGTCCCGAGTATGCGGCGGGCGCCGGTTATGCCGACGACTTCGAGACCCGGGAGCAGCCTCGCTACCGGGAGCCGGAGGAGTTCGAGTCACCGGTCTTCACCGAGGAGGAGCTCAAGGGCCTCGGCGGTGACGGGCCGGTGCCCGGCGGCACCCGGCGCGTGCTGCCGCTCGAGGACGAGCCGACCACTCTGGTGTCGCGCTACCTCTTCCCGACCGAGCGCTATCGCGGTGAGTGGAAGCGGCACTGGATCCATCTGTCCACACCGCTGCTCGTCGGCATCGGCGCCACGCTGCTGCTCGGCTATCTGGCCGGCTTCCTCACCCGGCAGGACATCGGCGGGCTGGTCACGGCCGCCGTCCTGATCTGGCTCGGCGTGATGGGCTGGGTCGCGTGGAAGGTCGGCGACTGGTACTTCGACAGGTTCATCCTGACCAACAAGCGGGTGATGGTCGTCAACGGCATCATCACCCGCAAGGTCGCCATGATGCCCCTGCTGCGGGTCACCGACATGAAGTACGAGCAGAGCGCGCTCGGCCGCATGCTGAGCTACGGCACGTTCGTGCTCGAGTCGGCCGGCCAGGACCAGGCGTTGCGCGAGGTCAAGCACCTGCCCAACCCCAACGAGCTCTATCTGCGCGTGGTCGAGGAGATGTACGAGCCGCAGGCCGTCGAGGCCCGCCTGGGCAAGGACGGCGACGGGGGCGACGACGCCTGACGTCCGCTCGCGACAGTCGATCGTGGCCGGGGCGTGAGCGTCCCGGGTCGCCCACGCCCGGTAACGTCGGCGGGTGACCAGAATCGACCTGCACTGTCACTCGACTGCGAGCGACGGCACGCTGACCCCGTCCGAGTTGGTGCGTGCGGGGGCGGCGGCAGGGCTCGACGTGATGGCCATCACCGACCACGACACGACGGGCGGGTGGGCGGAGGCCGCGGCGGCCCGCCCCGAGGGGCTTGCCCTGGTACGCGGCGCCGAGCTGTCCTGCCGCTGGCACGGTGCCGAGCCGGCGATCTCGTTGCACCTGCTGGCGTACCTGTTCGATCCCGCGGAGCCACGGCTGGCCGCCGACATGGCCCGGCTGCGTGACGATCGCGAGCGCCGGGCCGAGCGGATCGTCGAGCTGCTGCGCGCCGACGGGGTGGACATCAGCTGGGCCGAGGTGCGGGACTATGCCGCCGGCGGCTCGGTCGGGCGGCCCCACATCGCGCAGGCTCTGATCCGGGCGGGACTCGCGCGGACCACGAGCGAGGCTTTCGCGTCGCGGTGGCTGGGCGCCCGTTACTACGTACCCAAATCGGATCTTGATGTCTTTGAGGCTGTGCAAGCGGTCGCTGCCGCGGGTGGCGTGAGTGTCTTCGCGCACCCCAACGCGACGGTCCGGGGGCGCGTCGTGCCCGATCGGCTGCTCGTCGAGCTCGCGGAGGCGGGCCTTTTCGGACTCGAGGCCGACCACGAGGACCACTCGCCCGAGCAGCGCGCACACGTGCGAACCCTCGCCGAGCAGCTGGGACTGGTCGTCACCGGATCGTCCGACTTCCACGGCACGCACAAATCGGTCCAGCTGGGTGCGTTCACGACAGATCCCGCCGCGTACGCCAAAATCGCCGCCGCCGCGACCGGAGTGCCCGTCCTGGGGTGACGGTCCTCGCAGTTCAGGGCGCGCGGAAGCGCCGCGCCCTAGGTTGTCTGCGTGGATCTGAAGCTGTTCGGCGAGTTCTTCGTGACCTTGCTGGTGATCGTCGACCCGCCCGGCATGGTGCCCGTCTTCCTGGCGCTCACCGGCACCCTGCCCGCGAAGGAGCGCACCCGCGCCGGCACCCAGGCCGTCCTGCTCGCCCTGGGCGTGATCGTGATCTTCGCCGTGGCAGGTCAGACCCTCCTCGACTACCTGCACGTGCAACTCCCCGCGCTGCAAGGCGCGGGCGGCCTGCTCCTCCTGCTGGTCGCGTTGCAGCTGCTCACGGGCAAGACCGACGAGCCCTCCGAGCAGGGCGGCACGAGCAACGTCGCCCTCGTCCCGATCGGCACCCCGCTGCTGGCCGGGCCGGGTGCGATCGTCGCCACCATGCTGTTCGTGCAGCGGGCGGACGGCTTCGCCGACTATTCGGTCATCGGCCTCGGCATCGTCGCCGTGATGGCGACGGTGTGGCTCGTCCTGCGCTTCTCCGGCGCGCTGGTCCGGCTGCTCCGCCCGGCCGGCATCGAGGTCCTGACCCGCATCGCCGGCCTGCTGCTCGCCGCGATCGCCGTCCAGCTGGTGGCGGACGCCACTGATGCTTTCGTGGAGATGTACTCCGCGGGCTGAGTTTTTGTCGGGGGGTCCTGGCAGGATTCAGTCGTGCCCCGGACCTCCCCCCGATCGGCCGTCGTGCCCGAGCAGCTCGGCTTCGACGGCATGCCCGAGCGCCTCTTCGTCTGCACGCCGAGCAAGCTCGGCAGCTATGCCGACTGCCCGAGGCGCTACCGCTATGCCTATGTCGACCGGCCCTCGCCGCCCAAGGGGCCACCCTGGGCGCACAACTCGCTGGGCGCCAGCGTGCACACCGCCCTCAAGAATTGGTACGCGTTGCCGGCCGCCCGCCGCACCGATGCCGAGCTGCCGAAACTCCTCAAGGCCACCTGGGTCCGCGAGGGCTACCGCGACGTCGACCAGGAGCGGGTCGCCTACCGCAAGGCGCTCGACTGGTTCGAGACCTATGTCGCCGGCCTCGACCCGGCCGAGGAGCCGCTGGGCGTGGAGCGCGTCGTCGCCACCAAGACCTCGGTCCTCGCCTTCAACGGCCGCGCCGACCGCATCGACGGCCGCGACGGCGAGGCGGTGATCGTCGACTACAAGACCGGCCGCAGCGGCCTGAGCCCCGACGACGCCCGCGGCTCGCAGGCGCTCGCCCTCTACGCCTATGCCGCCCAGCGCGTCTTCCGCCGCCCGTGCCGCCGCGTCGAGCTGCACCACCTGCCCAGCGGCACGGTCGCGGCGCACGAGCACACCGAGGAGTCGCTGGCCCGCCAGGTCCGCCGCGCCGAGGACACCGCCCGCGACATCATGGCCGCCGAGAAAGCGGTGGCGTCCGGCGCCGATCCGGACGACGAGTTCCCGACCAACCCGGGGTCGCTGTGCGGCTGGTGCGACTTCCGCAAGTCGTGCCCCGCCGGTCGCGAGGCGGTGGCGAAGGAGCCCTGGTCGGCGGTGGAGCACCTGGAGCGCCCGGCGTCCTGAGCGCGGTCGGCTCCGAGTCGTGTCCCGGCGCTCGTGATCCCGGGGCCGCGGCTCATGGCCGGCGGGTCGTCCGAGCGGGCCCTGGAGAGGCCGGCGAGTGGTCGGGCGGCGGTGGACGGGCGGCCGTGGTTGAGGCGGCGGGTGTTCAGGCGGCCGTGGGCAGGCCGGCGCGTTCCAGGGCGGCGCGGCGCATCGGGGCCATGCGGTATTCGGACGGGGCGGCGGCGAGGGCGGCGCGCATGAGGAGGCGCAGGCCGCGGACGGAGAGATCAGCCGAGCGGTCCGTGGTCGGCCAGCCGAGGCCGCCGTACATCTTGCGGGCCCAGGGTGGCAGAAGGGCGACCGCCGTGCCGGCGATGCCCAGGTAGGCCCACCGTGCCGGTCCCAGCGAGAGGCTCAGCCGCAGCGGCAGCGAGCCGAACGAGGCGGGCACCGGCGGCACCGTCAGGAAGACGGCGGTCTCGGCGCTGTCGCGGGTCATGCCCAGCTCCGGCCGCATCCGCTCGTAGTAGGCGGCCACCTCGGCGGCGGTCCCGGGAACCGTGGCGGGGTCGAGGCCCATCAGCTCGGCGCCCTGGAGCTGCTCGGTGTAGTAGGTGTCGACCTCGTCGTCGGTCAGCTCCAGGCCCGCGCGGCGCGCGGTGGTCAGGAAGGACTCGACCTCGGCGACATGGACCCAGCGCAGCAGCTCCGGCTCGTCGATGCGGAACACCTCACCGGTGCGCGGGTCGGTCGCGGTCATCCGGGCGTGCAGACGCCGGATCCGTGCGGCGGCTTGCTCCACCTCGGCCCGGGTGCCGTACAGGACCGTCTGGACGAACGCCGACGTGCGCTCGAAGCGCCCCCACGGGTCGGCGCGATAGCCGGAATTCTGTGCCACGCCCGCCACGGCCCGGGGGTGCAACGCCTGCAGGTAGAGCGAGCGCAGGCCGCCGAGGGTGACGATCGGCTCCTGGTGAACCTTCCAGGTGACCGAGCCGGGACCGAAGAGCCCGTTGTCGCGGGAGCTGTCCATGCATCAAGCGTGCCACGCAGCCGGCCGTACTGATCCAGACCTCACGCAGAGCGATCAGTCGTCGACGCGCCTGCTCTGGCAGGCGGGGCAGAGGCCCCAGAAGGTCACCTCGGCCTCGTCGACCTGGAAGCCGTGCCCGTCGTTCGGGCGCAGGCAGGGCCGCTCGCCGACCACGCAGTCGATGTCCTCGATCGTTCCGCAGCTGCGGCACACGATGTGATGGTGGTTGTCCCCGACCCGCGCCTCGAACCGGGCGGGGCTGCCCGCGGGCTCGATCCGCCGGGCGAGGCCGGCCCGGGAGAGCGCGCCGAGAACGTCGTACACCGCCTGGGTCGACACCGAGTCGAGCCGCTCCCGGACCTGGCGGGTGATCTCCTCGACCTCAAGATGACCACCCTGCGTCAGTACGTCCAGCACGGCGAGCCGGGGCCGTGTCACCCGCAACCCCTGGCCGCGCAGCAACTCCTCCGGCGTCATCACACCATGACAACACGTGAAACGTGACGGTTCAACCTCATGACGACCGAACCGTCCGGCATCGGCCACTCCCGCCGGGGTGCCCGGGCGCCGGCCCGCCCGTGGTCTGTCCGTTTTCGGTCGTGTACGTGGTCCCGGTGCTCGTTCGGCGTGATGGGAAAGCGCGGTTGGGGCACGCTTCGGACAACGTCCGTCGTACGGTGAACCGGATCGCCCGAACGCGCGTAAGCGCAACCAGGGGAAGGTTGCGTCGTCAACATAAATCCGCCGGCGACGCGGGCCCCGGGACCTAGGAGGGTGACCGTGTTCGACCAGATAAACGGCCTGCCGGTGCACGCGCTCGTGCTGCACGCCGCTGTCGTCTTCGTGCCGCTGCTGGCGCTGGCAGCGATCGTCTACGCGCTCGTGCCGCGCTGGCGATCGAAGCTGGGCTGGGCCGCCATCTTCCTGGCCGTGGTGGCGCCGCTGTCCACATACGCGGCCGTCGCCTCGGGCGGCAAGCTGCGCGACCGGCTCGCCGGCATGGGCATGCAGGGCGAGGCGATGGAGAAGATCGACGACCACATGGGGTACGGCCAGCTCACCCTCTGGGTGGCGCTCGCCCTGGGCGTGGTGACCCTGGTCATGGTGATCCTGACGCTCCGCAGGCCGGCCAGGCGCCTGCCGCTGGTCGGCGACATCGCCTTCGCCGTCGTCATGATCGCCCTGGCCGCGGCGTCGGGCTACTTCGTCTTCAAGACCGGCGACACGGGCGCTCAGGCGGTCTGGGGCAGCTGACCGCGCGGCGCGTCCCGGCCGGGGTGGCGGCCGGGACGTCCCGGGCAGTCGCTGCGGAGCTGTTTCTCACGCGCAGGGGTCATTCTCATGCGCCGGGTCAGAAGATGACGCGGGCGCAGAGCAGGCACATGAGGATGATGGCGATGGCCCCGGCCACAAGACCCACGCCGTACGTCATCGTGCGCGCGCTGCCCTCCGCCTCGTCCAGGGCCCGCGCGTCCTGGGCCGGCATCGACCGGGGCGGCGGCGGGTGGGACACCACGGGCGGCCGCCAGTGGGGTGACGCCGGCGCCGGCCGGGGCGGGCCCTCGTAGGCGGGGCGTTGCTCCGGCTCCGGGGCAGGCCGATCGGCGCCGAACTGCTCAGCACCGGACTCGGGCCGCTTCCAGTACGCGTCGTCATCTGATCCGGTGGCAGCGCTCACGTTCACCGACGCTACATCGCACGGGTGCCGACAGCGCGCGCGACGCGGCCTACCCTCATAGCGTGGACATCCTCGACCAGCCCGACCGCGACGCCGACGCCGAGCGCACGGTCGATTTCGAAACCGAAGACACGCCGATCCTGGCCGACCAGACCCGTGACGACACCGACCGGGGCTGGGGCTACCGCAGCAGCGAGGACTCGAACGACGAGCGCCTCCTCGAGGACCGCCCGCCCCACTGGGGCTGACCCCGGCCCGCCCGCGCAGCCACCCGGCGCGCGGGCGTGGCTCTTTTCTCCACCCGCTACCGCTCGCGTCTGCCCGCACGAAGCTTCCTCGCGCGTGATCTCAGGTCGGCGAGGCTTGGCAGGACGCTCACGTGAATTCTTCCGCACCGAGCCCTGAGCGCGGAGCCCGCAGTCGACATGGCGGTCACGACGGAGCTGGTGGAACTCCTCGGTGACGGCCTGGTTCGCCGGCGGGTCGCCCCGAACGGCAACGGTCAGCAGCAGGCCGCCCGGTACAGCGCCGAGCGACGGCAGGTCGCCGGCCAGCCGCAGCTGACATCGTGGGGCGACCGCCAGCGGCAGGTTGTCCGGGGCGGTGCCGGTCAGCGGCGGCTCGCCCGGAGTGGCGCCCGTGGGCGGCGGCCGGGTGTCGTGCGGGAGTGGGGTAGCCGGGCAGGAGCCTGAACCCCACCAGACGAGCAGCGCCGCCATCATCAGCAGGGCCGCCGCGATGCTCAGGCGCCACAGGCGGATGGCCCGTGGGCGGGACCAGCGGACCGGCTTGAGCGTGGGATCAGGGTGTCGTCGCGGTGTGAGCACGCGCCGAAACGTAGGCGTTTCTCGTTGTCGGGGGAGGACCCCCTGTGGACAACGGCGCCCTGTGGATAACTCCGGATCTCGTCATGCCGGGGCGGTAGAACTGATCCGCACCCGCCGCACGGGCGGCGGCGCGGGCAGGGAGGACCTGCCCGCGGCCCGCAGCGATCAGGACGTCGACGATGCCGAGGTCGTCGACGGGGTGGACGAGGACGTCGAGGACGTCGACGACGAGGAGGAGGAGGACGCCGATGACGACGAGCTGGTGGTCGAGCTCGCGGACGAGTCCGACTTGGTGTCCGAGGACTTGCTGTCCGAGGACGACGACTTCTCGGCGCTCACGGAGCCGGAGCGGGAGTCGTTGCGATAGAAACCGGAGCCCTTGAAGACGATGCCGACCGAGTTGAAGACCTTGCGGAGCTTGCCGCCGCAGGTGGGGCACTCGGTCAGGGCCGGGTCCGAGAAAGACTGCACCCGCTCGAGCTGCTCTCCACACTCGGTGCAGGCGTACTGGTACGTGGGCACTGGTCCTCCGCGTCACTGTTCAGGGTCTTGGCACTCGCCGTCCAAGAGTGCCAATGCTGCGTCATCGGAGTTTATTTCGTCCAGTCCGGCAGCGCACTGAGCCCCTCCCCGGGAGTGATCACGGCCCCCACGCGGCGGTCGTGAGGCTCGCCCGGCACGGCATCGAGCAGCTCTCCGTCGTGCAGCAATGCCACGGTCCGGGCGGTGGGTGCGATCCGGGCCAGCGCGCGGTCGTAGGAGCCGCCGCCCCGGCCCATGCGCAGGCCCGTCCGGTCCACGGCGAGGGCCGGCACGACGACCGCGTCGGCCTCGGCGATCGCGGTCACGCCCAGCCCGGGGCCGGCGGGCTCGCGCAGACCCATCCGGCCCGGGCGCAGGGAGGAGGGGCCCTCGTAACGGGCCCAGTCGAGATCACCGTCGGGCAAGAGGATCGGCAGAAGGAGGCGTTCGGGTGCGACCGCGTGGAGCAGCACATCGGCCAGATCGGCACCGCCCGGCTCCGAGCCGAGCGGCACATAGGCGGCGACTGTGCGAGGAGGGCGAGCGGTGAGCGTGGCGACAAGCGCGTCCTGGACTGCCCGGGCCGCCTCGGCCAGTTCCGCATGGCCCTTGAGGGCACGCTCAGCAAGCAGTTGTGTGCGCAGCGCTAACTTCGCGGTGGGAGGGATTTCCGCGTCGCGGGCTGAATCCGGCATGCAACACCCCCTTCGGAACACGGTCAAACGGTCCGCACTATGTCAGCATCGCTCCAGAGAAGGCCACTTCAGGGAGGATCTGTGACTCTGCGTGGCCGACTGACCACGGCATTTTTGACGGTTGTACTCGGCCCGGTGCTCCTCGGCTCCTTCTTCGTGGGGCTGACCGTGGCCACGGTCGGCCGGGACCGGACGACCGAGCGGCTCGATCATGCCGTCACCACGGTGCGGGCGGCTGTCGGGGCCATGTGCCGGCAGTTGCAGGCGGTGGCGGACGCGGTCGCGGTCTCGCCGGCCGACGATCATCGGGTCGCGGCGGATCAGATGGTGGCGCGCGGTCTCGCCTCCGAGGTGCGGGTGTCAGGTGTGTCGGAGCGCGAGTTCGTCCAGGGCGAGCGCGACTGCACGAGTCCCGCCGTCGAGGGTGCGCAGACTTCGGCCGGGGGCAAGCAGATCCCGGCCGGGGGCGGGCGGATCTCGGGCCTGGTGGCGCAGGCCGTTCAGGGCGACATCGCCGTGATCGCCATGGAGCGGGTCGACTCCGGGCTGGTGCGACGCCTGGGCGGGACGAGCGGCGCCGAAGTGCGGCTGGCGGGCGGCGTCGGCGCTCCCCGGAAGGACGTGTACGAGCGGGACCTGCCCATGGAGCCGGGCCAGCCGCTCCCGCTCACCGTCTCCGTGACGGACAAGCAGCCGACGTTGCTCTACGTCTCCCTCGCGGCCGGGGTGGCTGCCGTGGCATGCCTGGCCGTGGCGGCTGCGAGGTGGCTGGCGAGGTCCACGACCCGGCCGCTGGAGAAGCTGGCGTGGGCGGCCGGCAAGGTGGCGAGCGGCGAACTCGGGGTGCGCGTGCCGGTCGGGCGGGACGACGAGATCGGGCAGCTCGCCGGGACGTTCAACCGGATGACCCGGGAGCTCCAGGCGTACGTGCAGGCGCTGACCGCCAGCCGGGACCAGTTGCGAGGGCACCTAGCGATCCTCGGCGACACGCTGTCGAGCACCCACGACCTGCACCGGATCCTGCAGGTGATCCTGCAGACGGCGTTGTCGGCGACCGGGGCCCGGGCCGGTGTCGTGCTGCTCGTCGACCAGTCCGACGGGCGGCTGGTGGCCCGGTGTGCCGAGGGTCTGACCGGGCGGTGGGACGTGTCCGAGGAGGACCTGCCGTCGCTGCGGGTGCCGGTGGGGCAGGGCGTCCTGGGCACGGTTGCGGCCACGGGCGAGCCGAGCCGGGGCGTCTGCGGGGTCGGGGGCGGTCCGGCGGACGAACCGGCCTGCCGCACGTACGTCGCGGTGCCGATCTGCGCCCCCGCGATGGTCGGTGATCCGCTCGTGCCCGCGGACGAGAGCCTCGGGCGCGACAATCCCGGCCGCGGCGGGCGGGAGGACGGCAAGCCGGTCGCGCTGGCGGGGAAGCCGGCGACGCTCGGGGTGCTGGCTTTGTACGACCGGCTCGGCGCCGACGAGTTCGACGACGCCGATCTGCTCACGTTGCGGACCTTCGCCGGGCAGGCGGGCGTCGCCGTGCACAACGTGCGGGTGCACGAGGAGGCGCAGCGGCTGTCGTTGACCGATCCGCTCACCGGGCTGTGGAACTACCGGTATCTGCGGGAGTCCCTGCGGCGGGAGGTCGAGCGGGCGAGCCGGTTCGGGCGGATGCTCACGGTGCTCGTGCTCGACCTCGACCACTTCAAGGAGGTCAACGACACGTACGGGCATGCGGCGGGCGATGTGGTGCTCGGCGAGTTCGCGCGCCGGGTGCGGGCCGGGCTGCGGGAGGTGGACGTGGCCTTCCGGCAGGGCGGGGAGGAGTTCGTCGTGCTGCTGCCGGAGACCGATGCCTTCGGCGGGGCCATCGTCGCCGAGCGGCTGGGAGCGGCCGTTCGTGATCTTCCCGTGCGGATCAATCCGCGGCGCGTGGAGGCGGGCGTCAATCCGCGGAGGGGGCGTGGGGAGGGAAAGCGGCCGCCTCGGGAAGGCACGGTGGTGGATCGAGTGGGCATCAGCGTGTCGATAGGTATCGCCGTTTATCCCGAACACGGACATACCGCCCAGCAGGTGCTCGATGCGGCCGACGATGCCCTGTACGCCGCGAAAGCCGCAGGTCGGGACACATATCGCCTGGCCGAGGCGGTGCCGTCACCGGCGGCTGGTGTGACCGATCCGCTGGTTTCGGAGGGAGTGCCGGAGGGGCATTTCGATCACCTGGGATCCACGACGGGCGCGTCCGGCGGGCCACAGCCGCCGAGACAGGCCCGGGGCCGATAGTCTCGCCGCATGTCCGGGCACGAATTGAGCGAAGGAACGGTGACCCTCAGATGACCACGCAGGCGCAGGCGACCGGCCGTCGAGCCGTCAAGGCCGTCATTCCGGCCGCCGGGCTCGCCACCCGTTTCCTTCCGGCGACCAAGGCGGTGCCCAAGGAACTGCTGCCGGTCGTGGACCGCCCGGTGCTCCAGTACATCGTCGAGGAGGCCGCGGCCGCCGGGATCACGGACGTGCTCCTGGTGACCGGCCGGGGCAAGACCTCGATGGTCGACCACTTCGACCGCCGGCCCGACATCGAGCAGCGGCTCGAGGAGAAGGGCGACAAGGCCCGCCTGGAGGCCGTGCGCCGGACGAGCGACCTGGCGGACATCTACACCTGCCGGCAGGGCGAGCCGCTCGGACTCGGGCACGCGGTCGGCACGGCGGCCTCGCACGTGGGGGACAACGCCTTCGCCGTACTGCTGGGTGACGAGTTCGTGGAGGAGGACAACCCGCTCCTCCCGCAGATGCTCGACCTGCAGGCGCAGACCGGCGGCATCGTGCTCGCCTTCATCGAGGTGGCGCCCGAGGAGACCAGCCGCTACGGGATCGCGTCGGTGCAGCCCTCCGAGCACGGCGAGGACATCGTCGAGGTCACCGGCCTGGTCGAGAAGCCGGCGCCCGAGGAGGCGCCCAGCAACCTCGCGGTCGTCGGGCGCTACGTGCTCCCCGGCAAGATCTTCGACGCGATCGCCGAGACCAAGCCCGGCAGCGGCGGGGAGATCCAGCTGACCGACGCGATGGCTCAGCTGCTGGCCGAGGGGACGCCGGTGCACGGCATCGTCTACCGCGGCCACCGCTACGACACGGGAATGCCGCTCGGCTACCTGCAGACGGTCGTCGAGCTGGCGGTCAAGCGCCCCGACCTCGGTCCGCAGTTCAAGCAGTGGCTCGCCGAGTTCGTGGCCACGGAAACCGGCGGTGCGCAGGGATGACGGCCACGGCCGATCCCGAGGCGGCCGCCAACGAGCTGATGCCTCTCGCCGAATACCTGGGCAGCGTGCTGCGCAGGTTGCGGGCGCTGCCTCCGCTCGACCTCGACCTGACCCAGGCGCACGGCAACGTGCTCGCGCACGACGTGCTGGCGCCGCACCCGTACCCGGCCTTCGACCAGGCCGCGATCGACGGGTATGCCGCCCGCTGGGAGGACATCGCGGCGGCCGGGCGCCTGGGCTCGCACCCGTCGTTCGGGGCGTTCGACCCCGGGCCGCGGCCGGTGCGCCTCAACGTCGTGGGCGACCTCGGCGCGGCCAGCTGGCGGCCGGTGCGGCTCACCCCGGGGACGTGCTTCTCGGTCGCCGCCGGCGCGCCCCTGCCGATCGGCGCCGATGTCGTCGTGCCCGTGCACTGGACCGATCAGGGCATGGCGGCGGTCGAGATCATGTACGCCCCCAAGCGCGGCTCCGGCGTCCGGCGCGCGGGCGACGAGCTGCCCGTGGGCCGGGTGCTGGCGTCGGCCGGCTCCTATGTGACGCCCGCCATGGTCGCCGTCTTCGCCGCGTCCGGCATCGGGCACGTCGTCGTGCGCCCCAGCCCCCGGGTGGTGGTCGTGGCCACGGGCGACGAGCTGGTCGACGTGGGCCGGCCCAGCCAGCCGGGCCAGATCGTCGACGCGAACTCGCACGCGCTGACGGCCGCCGCGGTGGAGGCGGGCGCGCTGGCGTACCGGATCGGGATCTGCGACGACGACCCGGAGAGCCTGCGCGGGCTGCTCGAGGACCAGACGCTGCGGGCGGATCTGATCATCACGACCGGCGGCACGGGCACGGGCCCCGGGGACATGTTGCGCCGGGTGCTCTCGCGGCGCGACCACGGCCGGGGCGCGGTCGAGTTCACCGATGTGGCGTTGTGCCCCGGGGCGACCCTCGGATTCGGTACGGTCGGCGGCGAGGAGGTTCCGGTGGTGTGCCTGCCCGGCGAGCCGGGTGCCGCGCTGATCGGCTTCGAGGTGCTGGCCTGGCCGATCATCCAGCTGCTCGCGGGCGCCGAACCGGTCTTCCGCCCGGCGGTGAAGGCCCACCTGCTCGAAACCGTCTCGTCCCCCGGCGGCCTGCGCGAGTTCCGGCCGGCGCACGTCGCTGAGCGGCGCGGCGGTGGCTACACAGTGCAGCCACTCGCCGGGGGGCCGTACACTCTGTCCGGCCTCGCCGAAGCCAACGGCCTGTTGGTGCTCGGCGAGCGGGTCACCGCGGCGGCCGCCGGGTCGACCGTGGACGTGATGTTGCTCGACCGGAGGCGATGATGTGGGGGTCCACGCCCGGATGGCCTGCCGTCCTGGCAGACGGGCCCGTGCTGCTCCGGCCCTATCGGCGCGGTGACGCCCGCGCCTGGTCCGAGGTCCGGATCGCCAACCAGAAGTGGCTCAGCCCCTGGGAGTCGGCGCCGCCGGGACCGTGGGCCGAGATGAATTCCACCCGCGCCTACATGTACGTTTACCGCGACATGAAACGTGCGGCCAGCCGCGGCGACAGCATGCCGTTCGCGGTCTGCCTGAAGGAGAACGGCGGCGAACGGCTCGTCGGCCACCTGAACCTGGGCAGCATCGTGCGGCGCGCGTTCGGGTCCGCGTACGTGGGCTATTGGGTCGACTCCCGCGTCGCCGGCCGCGGGGTGATCCCGACGGCGCTTGCGCTCGCGGTCGACCACGCCTTCGGGCCGGGCGGGCTGCACCGGGTCGAGGTCAACATTCGCCCCGAGAACGGGCCCAGCCGCCGCGTGGTGGAGAAGCTCGGCTTCCGGGAGGAGGCCTACCACCCGCGCTACATGCACATCGACGGTGCGTGGCGTGACCATCTCGGATACGCGATGACCAGCGAGGAAGTGGCCGCGGAGGGCGGTCTGCTGGCCCGCTGGCGCCGGCTGCGCACCGCCGCCACCTGACGTCCGGAACCCCGGATTTGATCATGTAGTGGCCGATCTGTCGGCGCGCCGCGCCGATATCCGCAGCTCGCGCCCGTAATCTCGGGGAGATTGCGACTTTTTTCGTGACCGGGTGCCCACTGCCCGGCACGCTCTGAGGCTGACGGGAGGGGTGAGGGTGCCGACCTCGGTGCTCCTCGCTGTCCTCGCCGCCGCCGGGTTGCTCGCCCTCGCACCGGCCCTCGTCCGCCGGTACGACGCCACCGAGCGCCTCGCGGCGGAGCGGGCGTCGTCGACGGCTCGGGTGCTGCAGCGCCGCCGTCGGCTCCGCACCGTGCCCGGACGCCGACCGGTCAACCCCGGCCGCCGGTACATGGTTACGTCGCGGACCCTAACGGGTGAATCCCCGGCCCCCGCCACCGCCCCGGCCGAGGCGCCCGTCTCCGCGGCACCCGTCTCCGCCGCGCCGGCCCCCGAGCGCCGGCTGCGGGTGGTCAGCTCACGCCGGCCGGCCCGGCGACGCCCGCCCGTACGCCGCCAGACCCCGGCCGTGGTCCGCCGCCGCCGCGTGTTCGCCGCCCTCCTCCTGCTCAACGTGATCGAGCTGGTCGGCATCCTCGCGGTCAGCCCGGGCTTCTGGATCAGCTTCGCGGTGACCGCCACCCTGCTCGCCGTCTACCTCGTGCACCTGCGCAACCGGGCCATCGCCGACCGGCGCCGCCGCCGCTTCGAGGCCCGCGAAGCCGCCTGGCTCGCCGCCCGCCAGGCCGAGGTCCGCCGCGAACAGGCCCGCCGCGCCGCCGCCCGCCGCGAGGCCCAGCGCCGCATCGCCGCCCAGAAGGAGGCCGTCCGCCGTACGGCCATGGGCCTCGACCGCGACCCGAACGACCTCCCCGCGGCCGTCAACGGCGCCTCGGTCTCCTACCGCCGGGCCGGTGGGCTCCGCGGCCGCGCCTACGAGGCCGGCGGCCGGGGCGGCACCTACTCGGCTTGATCCGCTGGTCAGCCGGGGTGTGACGCGCGAGGGGGAGGGTGATTCGCGAGCCGTGCCGGGGACCTGTTAGATTATCTCTGGTCCTGCGGGGCCGGGGGGCTGTGGCGCAGTCTGGTAGCGCACCTCGTTCGCATCGAGGGGGTCTGGGGTTCAAATCCCCACAGCTCCACGTGAGTCGGAGGCCTGTGTCCGCATAAAGCGCGGACATGGGCCTCACGTCATTTCTGCTCCGGGGGCCGAGCCCCCGGACGCCCCGCGGTGCGGTGGGCGCTCGAGGAGCCACGGTCGCGGTTACTTCCTGCGGTGGGCGCTCGAGGAGCCACGGTCGCGGTTACTTCCTGCGGTGGGCGCTCGAGGAGCCACGGTCGCGGTTACTTCCTGCGGTGGGCATTCGAGGAGCCACGGTCGCGGGTTACTTCCTTTGGTCGGCGCTGGGTCTGAAGCTGCGCGGTGGAGGGTTGCTCGGGGGCGGTCGGCTCTTTGGATGGCATGTTTTGCCGTTGCGTCCACTGTGGGCTGGGATGGCCGGTGGTTAGCGTTGCTTCCTCGTTCCTGCCGACCTTGCGAGGGTTTGCGTGACTGTTGAGGCTGAGCTTGACGGCGAGCTGGCGATCTCGGTCGACTATGTGCCCGGAGTGCGCGGCCACTGTGTGCTGGCTGTCGGGGCCGACGCGGATGGCCGGGAGGCGCTGGCGGTTTGGAAGCTCGGGCCGTCGGGGCGGGCCGGCGGGTCGTGGGTGGTGGGGCTGGAGGACACCGACTTTCTCGAACGGGTGGTCGGGGCCCAGCAAGGGCGATGCCTGGTGGGATGGACTGCGGACGAGCCGCTCGCGGTGCTGGACCGGTTGCCCGCGGAGCAGGCGAAGACGCTGGCCGACAGCATCGTGGTCATCCCTGATCTGCTGGCGGAGACCGCTGATCATCGGCGGCGCTACGAGGAGGCCGTCGAGGCGCATCGGGCGACCACCAAGTCGAAGATCGCACCGCTTGCCTGGGCCCGGGAGCTGCCGGCGGAGGCGCGCGACGAGCTGACGCCGCGGCTTCGGACCGCGGCCTCGCCCGTGGCGGCGGCGGCCATCGGGCTCGCGGGAGCGTTGGAGCGGGCCGTCGACCTGTGGCAGGAGACCGAGCAGGCCCGCTACCGGCGGTCGTACCTGCGCAGGTTCGGGGAGCCGCAGCCGCTGCCGCCGCGTTGGCTTGCCCGGGCCCGAGCGGTCGCGGCCGGCCGGGCCGAGCGCAGCGCGTGGTCCGCGACGCCGCCCGCGCCCTGAGACCTGGGGCCGCAGCATACATGGCATCTCGGCGGCCGAGGCGCGCCGGGCGCCTGCCTTCGCGGACCTGGCGGGACAGCTGGCGCGGCTGCTGGCCGTGGCCGGCTCTGCCGCTTTCGACCGCCGGGGCGGTGGGCCGGATGCGGGCGGGCGAACGGCCCGCGCACTTTCTGAGCCGACTCGTCGACAGGCTGGCCGACGGTGTCGTCACCGTGGAAGGGCGGCACGACCTGGATCTGGTCGCTGGTCTGCTGGGCCTGCCCCGGCTGCGGCCGCCGAGGCGCTCGAGCGGGTCGCTGCGGCCGGGGCGGCGGCTGTTCCCGCACAGCCGGTCGTGGCGGCGGGAGCCGGGGGACCTCGTGGTGTTCACGGGTGCCATGAGCCCCGCCCGGGAGGTATGGCAGGACGAGGCCCGGGCGGCGGGGCTCCGGGTGGGCGACGGGGTGAGGGGTCAGACGGGGGCGTCGACGTAGAGGCAGAAGGGGTGGCCGTCGGGGTCGAGCATGACTCGGACGGAGTCCTGGGGCTGGTGGTCGGCCTCGGTGGCGCCGGCGCGGGTGGCGGCTCGGACGGCGGCGGGCAGGTCGGGGACCTCGATGTCGAGGTGCATCATCATCTGCTGCTTGTGGGACTTGTTGGGCCAGGTCGGCTGCTCGTAGTCCGGGGAGCGCTGGAAGGCCATGTACTCGATGTGGTCGCCGAGCGGGGAGAGGGCGACGAAGTCCGGTTCCTGCTTGACGATCTTCCAGTCCATGAGCTTGGCGTAGAACTCGGCCAGGGCGAGAGGGTCGGGTGTCTCCAGCACTACGCCCCAGAAGTGCCTCGAGTTGCGTCCCAGCATCCGTGCAGTCTGCCCCCGCCGGGGCGGGAGGGGCAGCCGGGGACACGACTCTTAGCTGTATCGATATGTGGGTTCGCTCCCCGGATGCAACCTTGGTCCCGCTCGGAAACGGGGCGACCGGGCCGATCCGCACTCACATGACCAAGATGAACGAGAAGCTGATCGTCGTGGCCGAGGACGACTCGGACCTGCGGGACATGCTGACGTTCGCGCTCGAGCGGGCCGGGTACACGGCGGTCGGGGCGAAGGACGGGCACACCGCGGCGCGCATCGTGCAGGTGGCCCGGCCGGTGGGGATCGTGACCGATGTACGCATGCCCGCGCTGAACGGCATGGAGCTGTGCCAGCTGGTCCGCCGCAACCCCGACGTGGCCAACGCCGCCGTGCTCATGGTGTCGGCGAACGCGCACCTGCACGACATCAACGCCGGACTGAGCAGTGGCGCGGACGGGTACCTGCCGAAGCCGCTGTCGCCCCGGCGCCTGGTCGAGGAACTGCAACTGGTCATCGAGAGGCGCCGTTTCGCGTAGGCCCGGACGGAAAGGGCACAAGGGCCGGTGCCGTTCCGCGCAGACGTGATACGGAAAGCGCACGATGTCCTCTAACCGTCGGTGACAGGCATGCGACCGTTCGGTTGACCCGACCCCCCAGCGCCGGATCATGACGGCATGGCCTCCTTCATCGCTCAGCTCAGCGACCCCCATCTGACCGCCGGCGCGCTGGCTTACGGCCCGGCCGCCGGGCTCCAGCTCGCCCTCGCCCGCGTCATGGCGCTCGATCCGCGCCCCGACTGTGTCGTCGTCACCGGCGACCTCACCGATCATGGACTGGAGGAGGAGTACGAAGCCCTCCAGCAGGTCATCGGCGAGTTCCCCCTGCCATTGCACCTCACCACGGGCAATCACGACGACCGCGAAGCCATGATCAAGGCGTTCGGCGGCGAGCCCTTCTACGTGGTGGACTACGCGGGGTTCTCGGTCGTCGGGCTCGACTCGCTGATTCCCGGTTCGCCGGCCGGACGGCTGGGCACCGAGCAGCTCGAGTGGCTCGACCGGGTGCTGGCGGCGCGGCCGGGCGTACCCGTGATGGTGGGGTTGCACCACCCGCCGCTGCCGATCGGCATTCCCTTCCTGGACGGGATGCGGCTGCTGGACGGCGAGGAGCTGCGCGAGATCGTGGGCGCCCGGGGCAATGTCGCCCGGATCATGGCCGGTCACGTGCATCGGCCGATCACCGCGGGGTTCGCCGGAACCGTCGTGACCGTGTCGCCGAGCACCTGGCGTCAGTCCGGTCTGCTGCTCAACTCGGACGCTCCGCCCGGCTACGTCGCGGAGCCCACCGGCTTCCTGCTGCACCTGCTGGACGGGCCCGACTGTGTGACGCATACAGTACAGGTCAGTCACGCTGGGGCGCTGCTCGGCGCATACTGAGCACCGCTCGGCGCAGAGATCATCAATCCACCCCTTCCCCCGCTGTACGGTCGATGTCCGCCAGTGGGAAGGGGACGACGATGCTCGACCATGTGATCCTCGGGGTGCACCACCTCGATGAGAGCCGGCATTTCTACGAGCACGCGCTGCGCCCGCTGGGTGTGAAAGTGATCGCCGAGGAGCCCGAGCTGATCGGCTTCGGCGACGACAGCGGGCGCCCCTTCTTCTGGCTCGCCGTGCGGGAGGCCACCCATCGGGTGCACGTGGCGTTCACCGCGCCGGACCGGGCTGCCGTCGACGCCTTCCACGCCGCCGCGCTGCACGCGGGCGGGGTGGACAACGGTCCGCCGGGGCCGCGGCCGCAGTACCACGAGCACTACTACGCGGCCTACGCCTTCGACGCCGACGGCAACAACATCGAGGCGGTCTGCCAGCGTCCTGTCTGAAATGCCGGTCCTGCTACTTAAGGGTGGTATCTCTGAAGTCAGCCTTCGGAGGTGGCCGCCATGCAAGCACCCCTGCCCGCGAACGAGACCGACCGGCTCGCCGCGCTGTACGAGCTCGACATCCTCGACTCCGCCCCGGAGAAGGATTTCGACGACATCGTCGCCCTGGCCTCGGCCGTGTGCGGCGTACCCATGTCGCTGGTCAGTCTGGTCGACGCCGACCGACAGTGGTTCAAGGCCCGGCTGGGCACGGACCTGACCGAGACCTCGCGGGACATCTCGTTCTGCGCGCACGCCATCATGGGCAAGGACCTGCTGGTCGTGCCGGACGCCACCCAGGACGTCCGGTTCGCCGGCAACCCGGCGGTGTCCGGGTCCCCGGGCATCCGCTTCTACGCCGGGGCGCCGCTGGTGACGACGGACGGCTTCGCCCTCGGCTCGCTCTGCGTCGTCGACTCGCAGCCGCGCCGGCTCGCCGTCGAGCAGCTGCAGGCGTTGCGGGCCCTCGCGCGGCAGGTGACGTCCCAGCTGGAGCTGCGCCGCTACGCCGTCGCGCTGGCCAACACGACGGCCCGGCTGCAGGAGCTGGAGCGGCGCAAGGACGACCTGGCCGGCCTCGTGGGCGGGAAGCTGCGGGCACCGCTCAAGCTCATGCGGGCGTACCTCGACGGTCTCGGCGAGACCGGCACCCACGACCCGGCGCTGGCCGATCTGGTCGGCCGCGCGACGGCCGCGCACGTCCGCGGCCTGACCGACCTGCTGGACCACCTGCAGTCGCTGGCCGAGGCGGGCAACGGCGCCGAGAGCCTGCACATGCGGCAGATCGATCTCACCAAGCTGACCCGGCAGGCGGTCGAGGCCGTGCGGCCGATCGCCGCCACCAAGCACATCTGGATCCTCAACCAGGCCGACGGGCCGTCGCTGCCGATCATCGCCGATCCCGTACGCCTGGAGCAGGTCCTCATGCAGCTGCTCTTCGCGGCCGTGAAGTACACCCCCGAGGGCGGCCGGGTCCGCGTCGGCACCGAGATCGAGTCGGGGCCCACCGTGCGGCTGGACGACATGGACATGCCCGATGGGCTGCGCCCGGACCTGTTCCCGCACCTCTACTACGGCGCCATCGCCAACCCCGCCGTCGTGCCGGGGCCGGACCAGGGTCTGGCGGTGGCGAAGCGGATCCTCGACGCGCACCACGCCACGGTCGCCCTCTCGGACCGGCCCGGGGACGGCACGTCCCTGCACGTCGTGTTCCCGTTCGCGGAGCACGAGCCGGAGCTCGCGCTCGTGTGAGAGAGGGGCCCGCCCCGCCCGGCTGCAGATCGGGCGGGACGGACCCCTCTGTCAGGCCCCGCGGGTGTACGCGGGACCGGACTCCCCGGCCGGGGGCGAGCCGGCCGGCGGATAGCCGTCGTAGCGGTCGTACTGGATCGGCACCGGCGGCCGCGCCGTGGCCCGGCCCGTCGGCGGATGCACCGCGGTCGCCGTCATCTGGTCCCGGCTCGGCGGCCACGTGTCGATCGGCGGCGCGACCGACTGCTGCGGAAGCACCGGTGGCTTGCCGCTTTCCACGACCGGGGCCGAGCGCACGCCGTTCAGGCCCACGCGGTGCAGCTTGTGCCAGCGCAGCCGGCCACCGGTCAGCGCGGTCACCGCCGACTGGATCAACACCAGATACATCAATTGCCGGTACGCGAACTGCTGCAGCGGCAGTCGCCACAGCGGCACCATCGACTCGCGGTCGAAGCGGAACGCCACGGCCGCGGTGAACAGCTGCAGGGCGAGCATCGCCAGCCACGCCTGGAGAGTCGCGCTGAGCTCCCAGAAGACGAGGCCGTACAGCAGCATGATGTCGACGACCGGGGCCAGCATCGGCAGCGCGACCCCGAAGAGGGCGAGGAACGGCAGTCCCACGCGACCGAAGCGGCCGGACGGCCCGGAGTCCCGCAGCGCGTGGCGGTGCTTCCACATCGCCTGCATCGTGCCGTAGCTCCACCGGTAGCGCTGGCGGTAGAGCTGCTCCAGCGTCGCCGGCGCCTCGGTCCACGCCTTGGCGCGCTCCTCGTAGACAACCCGCCAGCCCTGCCGGCACATCGCCATGGTCACGTCGGTGTCCTCGGCGAGGGTCTCGTCGCTCACCCCGCCGACCCCGGCGAGGGCCTCGCGCCGGAACGCCCCGATCGCGCCGGGCACGGTCGGCATGCAGTTGAGCACCTCGTACAGGCGGCGGTCCAGGTTGAAGCCGATCACGTACTCGATGTGCTGCCAGCCGGCGACCATCTTGTCGCGGTTGCCGACCTTCACGTTGCCGGCGACCGCGCCGACGGACGGATCGGCGAAGGGCTGCACGAGCATCCGGATCGAGTCCGGCTCGAAGATCGTGTCGCCGTCCACCATGACGATCAGGTCGTGGCGGGCCAGGGCGACCCCGGTGTTGAGGGCGTTCGGCTTGCCGCCGTTGGGGACCCGGATCACCCGTACGTTCGGCAGGTGCATCCGCTCAACGATCGCGGCCGTGCCGTCGGTCGAGCCGTCGTCCACGACGACCACCTCGATGTCCGGGTAGTCGCCGCCGGCCAGCGAACGGACCGCCGCCTCGATGCCCTCCTTCTCGTTGTAGGCGGGCACGATGACGGAGACCGGCTCGCTGACGGGCGGACCCCAGCTGAAGGTCTTCTTGCGGCGCTGCCGGGCATGCCGCGTCGCGAGGAGCAGCAACAGCGCGGTACGCCCGATGGTGAGCATCCCCACGACGAGGAACAGGCCGGCGATCAGCCACACCATGCCGTCCGCCAGGCGTACGGTCCAGATCAGTGCCGTCCCGCGCCAGCGATCGGTGCTCTGCGCCTCCGGGTTCTCCGCCAGCAGGGGAACGCGCGCCGCGGCGGCCTGCTTCGCCTGCTGCTCGATGCCGAGGTTCATGCCCTCGGTCACGGTGGTGAAGCGCCAGCCCCGCGCCTGCATCATCGGGATGAACTTCCGCAGCGCCGCGACGGTCTGCGCGCGCTCGCCACCCGCGTCGTGGAAGAGCGTGACCGCGCCGGCGTCGCCCCGCGGCGTGGCGTTGGCGATGATCTTGTCGACGCCCGGGCGCTGCCAGTCCTCGCTGTCCGTGTCGTTGACGACGACGAGATAGCCGTCCCGTCCCGCCGCCTTGACGATCTTCCAGTTGACTTCGTCGATGGCCTCCGGCTTCGACGAGTACGGGAAGCGGGCCAGATTGGTCCGCACGTTCGCCGCCCGCGCGATGGCGACCTGGGTCTGCGACAGCTCGAGGCTGCGCCGCCACGGGGCGATCCGCTGCAGGTTGGGGTGCGTGAACGTGTGCAGGCCCAGCTCGTTGCCCTCGTCGGTGATGCGCCTGGTGAGCTCGGGGTGCCGGGCGACCTCGGAGCCGACCACGAAGAAGGTCCCGTGCGCGCCGAACTCCTCGAGCACCTCGAGTACCTTCGGCGTCCACACCGGGTCCGGGCCGTCGTCGAAGGTCAGCGCGATCGTCTTGTCGGGCAGCCGGCTCGAGCTCTCCTGGCCGCCCGTGGTGTTGATGATCGGGCCGCCCTCGCGGATCGCCTTGGGCACGCCGGCCTGATCGCCGACCTCGGAGTCCTTGTGGTCACCCTTGAACTCTGCATTGATGTACGCCTGCACGACCAGCACGCCGACGAAGAGCACCAGCAGCAGGACGCCGAGCATGACGCGGGGCTGGGGCAGGACGCGGCGGCGGGACCGGCTGCGGTTGCGGTTGCGCCGGGTCGTCACAGAGCGACCTCGATGTCGATCAGGGCGGGATCGGTGTCGGCGGGCTCGGGGCGCTCCTGCGATGCGGGCGGTGCTGCCGGCTCGCTGTCATCCCCGCTGCTGCTGCTGCTGCCGCCGTCGCTGCCACCGCTGCCGCTGCTGCTGTCGTCGTCGCCGTCGTTCTTGCCGGAGGAGCCGGAGCTGGTCGGCGGGGCAGGCGCGGTCGGGGTGTCGTCCGAGCCGCCGCCACCGGATCCGCCGGTGCCGCCACCGCTGCCGCCGGTGTCGCTGTCGCCGGATCCGCCGCCCGTGCCGCCGCTGCCGCTGCCGGTGTCGCCGCTGTCGCCGGACCCGCCGCCCGTGCCGCCGGTGTCGCTGTCGCCGGACCCGCCGCCCGTGCCGCCGCTGTCTTCCGAGCCGGTGCCGCCGCCTCCGCCCGAGCCGCCGCTCGTGTCGCCGCCGCCTCCACCGCCGCCTGTGTTGCCGCCGCCATTGCCCGCCGGGGGCACGACGACGGGCGGCTGCGAGGGCGGCGTGGAGGTGCTCGGGGACGACGAGACGGGCGGCTTGGTCGTGCTCGACTCGATCGGCCGTGCGGTGGGCGTCGGCGTGGGCGCCTTGGTCGTCGGCCGCGGTGTCGGGGTGGCCGCCGTGGCCCGGCGCGGTGCCGCGGAGGCGCTGCGGGAGCTCGTCCGTGGTCCGGCAGGCTCCCGCACGGCCGGAGCCTGCCGCTGCGGGTACGACTCGAGCACCGGCCGGGCGCTGGGCGTCGCGCTGGTCGGCGCCGGGGTGGGCGTCGGTTTGGCCACGATCGTCTTGTCGCCGCCGCGCACGAGGTCCGGCAGGGGCAGCACCACGTTCGAGCTGACCGGACCGCCGGCCAGGCTGACGCTGATCAGTCCCCCGTAGACCATGCAGAGCGCACCGAAGCCGTACGCGGCCCGGCGCAGCAGCCGCCGACGACGGCCGGTCGAGTCCACGAACACCGGCGAGGGCTGAGCGACGACGATCACCTCGGTGGTGTCAGGGCCGTCGGCGTCGGAGGGCGCGTTTCCACGCTGCTGCAATGTCACGCGGCGAGCTTAGAAACATCTATTGAGATCATGATTGGCGTCACCGGAAAGGATGACGACCAAAATGCGGGGTGACTTCGACCGAAACGGTGACGTCCCGAGTTTGACCTGATGGAGACGGTGTGATCCGGCTTTGCCGGCGCCCGTTCTGAGCTGCGGAGAATGGTCCGCCCGGTCAGAGGTTACGCTTTCGGGGCCAGAAAGTTGCTGTCAAATCCCCGACTGACCCACGGCCCAATGCCGAATTCATTTCACAAAGGCAAATACGGCCTTGATGGGCCTAAGCGGCTTTTGTCCCATTCTGCCACGGCGACCGCTGCCCGTGTCCGAGCGGTTGCTCAGGGTCGTGACCAGCCGAAGTGCCGACAACTGAGTAAATCCACTTGTTGTGTCCGCCCAGGACCCTCGTTAAGCTTCAAGGTGCGCGCCCCTATCGCCCGCTTCCCCCGTGGCAGGCGATCGGGGCGTTGCCTATTTTCCGGCCCGTCGAGCCTCCCCGGCCGGCCGCAACGGCCACGGTCCACCGCGACGACAGCCATGGTCCGCCGTCCTCGACCCCGCCATGACACGTCGACCGCGGCCCTGTCATGGCCGGTCGCCCTCGGCCCTGTCGCGGTTCGCCGTCACGCCCCGCCGTCACGCCCGCCGCCGGCCGAGTCGCCTGGTTTCCGGGCACCGAGGGCCTGGCTTGCCGAACCGCTGCGAAACCCCGAAAACCGCTGAGCAACCCCGAAAGCTGCCGGGCAACCCCGGAAAGCCGAAGGGCGCCGCCGCAGCGACGCCCTTCCGCGAGGCCGGTCAGATCCAGCGCCCGCCCAGCCACATCCGGGACGACCAGTCGTCGTAGGGGATCAGCTGCCCCACGAAGATCGGATAGAAGTAGGCGAAGCAGAGCGCCACCAGCAGCAGGTACACCCCGGCGACGATCGAGCCGATCAGCTGCCGGTCGCTGCGCGCCGCGCCCACCGCCGTGCCGCCCGGTGGGGTCATGATCGCGCCGAGGACGTAGACGACGGCGAGGATGAGGAAGGGCAGGGCGGGCAGGGCGTAGAACGAGAACATGGTGCGCCCGTCCTTGACCGCGAAGTAGAACCACGGGAGCAGGCCGGCGACGACGCCCGTGCCGATGGCCAGGGCTCGCCAGTCGCGGCGGGCGATGCCGAACCAGACCAGCGCGGCGAGCGCGGGCAGGAACGACCACCACAGCAGGGGGGTGCCGAGCAGCAGCACCTCGGCGGCGCAGCTGGGCGACCCGCAGTTGCCGCTGTTGCTCCACGAGAAGGCGACGGGCCGGCCCAGCAGCAGCCACTGCCACGGCCACGACTGGTAGACGTGCCGGTCGGTCAGGCCGCTGTGGAAGGTGTACGCCTCGTGGTGGTAGTGGGCCAGGTTGAGCAGCGCGCCGATGATCGGCGGCTCGCTCATGCCGTTGGCCTCCCGGTAGTGCCGGAAGTAGCCGTCGTCCGTGACGAACCAGCCAGTCCACGTCGCCAGATAGGTCAGCACGGTGAGCGCGAAGCTGAGGAGCAGCCAGCCGAGGTCGCCGAGCAGCCCGGAGCGGGCCCAGCGGCGGACGCCCGCCGAGCGTCGCGCCTGCATGCGCCAGATGACCACGAGCGCGGCGAAGAAGGGCGCGAAGAACAGGGCGCTCCACTTCACCCCGCATGCCAGGCCGAAGGTGAACCCGGAGACGAGCAGCCACCACGGCACGATCAGCGGGCGCCTGCGGTCGGGGCTCCAGCCCTCGTCGAGCGCGCGCAGCAGGCGACGGCGGTAGTGGTCGCGGTCCAGGACCATCGCGGCGAAGGTCATCAGGATGAACAGGCCCAGGAAGATGTCGAGCAGCGAGGTGCGCGACAGCACGAACTGGAAGCCGTCGAGGGTCATGAGCAGGCCCGCGGCGCCGGCCAGGACGATCGAGTGGAACATCCGGTAGGCCACCCGGACGAGGATCAGGATCATCAGCACGCCGGCGATCGCGGCCGGGAAGCGCCAGCCGAGCTCGTTGTTGCCGAAGGCCTTCTCGCCGAACGCGATGAGCCATTTGCCGAGCGGCGGATGCACCACGTACGCCGGGCCGTTCGTCTTCTCGTCCCACTCGACGCCGTGCTGCAGCATGTCCCAGGCGTCGGTCGGGTAGTACACCTCGTCGAAGATGTACCCCTTGGGGTGAGTGATGCCGACCAGCCGCAGCACCGCGGCGATCGCCACGACGACCCCCGTGACGAGCCACGAGTAGGGGTTCAGCCAGTTGTCGAGCGTCGCCAGGCGCCGGCGCACGGCCTCGGGCACGCCGCGTACGCCCGTGGCCGCCGCCGGGTCCGGGCTCTCGTCCGCGGGCGGGCCGGGGGTGTCAGTCTCCGCTGTCGCCGAAGTCACCCCGCGATCGTAGGCGGCCCGTCGTGGCCGACGCCCGGCACGTCCGCGTGGCGCGGTGTGATGGACTCAGGGCGTGGACCATGGTGAGCCGGGACGAGTCGTACTGGTCGGAGCCCCGCTGGGCAACATCGGCGACGCGTCGCAGCGGATGCGTGAGATCCTCGCGTCCGCGGACGTCGTGGCGGCCGAGGACACCCGGCGGCTGGCCCGGCTGACCAAGGATCTGGACGTGACCGTCGGCGGCCGGATCGTCTCCTACTTCGAGGGCAACGAGGAGCGGCGCACGCCCGACCTCGTCCAGGCGCTGCGGGAGGGCGCGGTCGTCGCCGTGGTGACCGACGGCGGCATGCCCAGCGTCTCCGACCCCGGTTACCGGCTGGTCCGGGCGGCGCTGGACGCGGGCTTCCCGGTGTCCGCCGCGCCCGGCCCGAGCGCGGTGACCACGGCACTGGCCCTGTCCGGGCTGCCCAGCGACCGCTTCTGCTTCGAGGGCTTCCTGCCGCGCAGCGGGTCCGGCCGCCGTTCCCGGCTGCGCGAGCTGGCGAAGGAGCCGCGCACGCTGGTGTTCTTCGAGGCGCCGCACCGGATCACCGGCATGCTGCAGGACGCCGGTGCGGTGTTCGGTGCGGAGCGGGAGGCCGCCGTGTGCCGCGAGCTGACGAAGACGTACGAGGAGATCCGCCGCGGGCCGCTCGCCGAGCTGGCCGCCTGGGCCGCCGAGAGCGAGCCGCGGGGG
>NZ_JAUQWH010000075.1 GCF_030757795.1 Actinoplanes oryzae | reverse complement strand
CCGGTCACGATGCTCGCCCACGACGAGCCGCACCCGCCGGCCGCAGCCGAGGCCTCGGCGTCCGCCCCGGCACCGATGCGCGTCCCGGGCGGCGGCCTGATCTTCCCGGGCCACGGCATCTCGGGACCGCCCCAGCACCCGCCGGCCCTGACGGACCGGTACGTGGTCGAGGCCCACGGCAACCGGAACGTCATCTTCTCCGGCGCCGCCCCGGTCACCCCCGCCGAGCTGGCCGCGCTCATCCGGGCCGATCCCGAGTGGCGAGGGCGGCCGATCGTGCTCGTGGCGTGCAACACGGGCCTCGACAAGACGGACGGGTTCGCCGCCCAGCTGGCCCGGGAGCTGCCCGGCACCCGCGTCCTCGCGCCCGGCGGCCTCGCCTGGTCGGGCAATACGGGACTGGTCACCGTCACGAGCACCCGGGACCATGCGGAGCAGACGACCGAGGACGTCCGGTACTACGAATTCTTCGTCGCCCCGCACGACCCGGAGTTGCGGGCCGTGGTGCCCGGCCCGTTCTATCTGGACCCGGCGGCCCCGCTCGACGCGCCGTCCGATCCCGCCCCGCTGGTCGCGACGGTCAAGAGCCTGAGCCGGCAGGTGCAGCAGCTGCACGACACGCGGGCCAGGACGATGAGCGACCTGCAGCGCATCGCCGCCGAGGACGACGGTCACCGCGACGCGGCCACCGAGTTGAAGCGGACCGCGAACCGGCTGCAGGACGAGGTCGACGCCGGCCTCGACCCGATGTGGCACCGGCAGTCCGACGCGCGCGACGCCGTCGACGAGCTCCTCGCCTTCCCGCCGGAGGACAAGACCCTCACCGCGGACGTACGCGCCCGGCTGCGCGAGCAGCAAGCCGCCGCCCAGGAGTCCATCGACGCCGCCCGGGCCACCCGGGAGGCGATGCTTGAGCTGTGGCAGGCCGCCGGCGAGGCGTACGACTCCGCCGACATCACGCGCGACATGCGTACGCAGGCCGCCGACCTGCACACCGCCCTGGAGCTCCCGTGGCAGGCGCTGCGCGCAACCCTCCCGTTGTCCCGGCAGATTGCCGCCCACGTCCCCCTGACCGCCGCGATACGGCCCGGAGACAGCCGAGACCATCTGCTGTCGACGTCGTTGCGGCAGGCCATCGAGACGGCGAGCCAGGCCTACCTCGTCGACAACCGGATGGCCGCGGAGCTCCACCGGTACCCGGGCGACCTCGTGCAGTCCGTCCACCTGCAGCAGGCCGAGGCGCAGGAGCTGCTCGACACCGCGAGACGGGCGGAACCCGCCGCGGTCGCCGCGCTCGCGACCGCCCGGGACCGGCTCGCCGAGGCCGACGCCCGGCTGACGACGCTCGAGGCCCTGATCAACGACGTGACCGGCCGCCTCGCCGCCACGCTGATGCCCGCGGGCCCGACCCGGTTCTCCCTCCCGCCCGCGACGCCCGCGCCCCCGGTCCTGGCCGGCTCTTCCGGGTACGACGCCGTGGCGACCCAGGTACGCGGCATCACCGGCACCGGGCCGGGAACAGCCGCGCTCCGGCGCATCGCCGACGCCACCGGCACAGCCCTGCGCGTGCACCGCACCGACGGCGGCACCGAGGTGATCCGGCCGGTCGGCACCCGGGCGCGGCAGTTGATCGAGGTCACGTCCGGCGTGGACGCGGACGGCACGACCACGTACGAGCCGGGGCCGCCCGGCATGGTCGCGCACCCGGCACCCGAGCCGCCCGTCACGGCACCGCCGCCGCTGCACCTTCCGGGCGGCGGACTCGTCTTCCCGGGCCGAAACCTCCACCCGCGGCCGCTGGGTGACACCCCCGACCGGACGCCGGACCGCTATCACGTCATCGGCCACGGCAACCGGGACGGCATGTCCTCCGCCGGCCTCCCGCTGACCCCCGCCGAGGTGGCCGCCCACATCCGGGCCGACCCGGAGTGGCGCGGCCGGCCGATCCTGCTCGTCGCCTGCCGCACCGGCGAGGACCGGGAGAACGGCTTCGCCGCCCGCCTCGCCCGGGAGCTGCCCGGCACCCGGATCTTCGCGCCCGGCGGCATCGGCTGGTACTCCGACGCGGGGTCCGTCATCGTCGCGGACCCCCGGCAGCCGGGCGGCAGCCTGCCGGCGGAGAACCGGTTCCACGAGTTCCTGGCCGATCCCGGCGATCCCGCGCGGCTGACCGTGCGCCCGGGTCCCGTCTACTTAGGCCCGGCCACCCCGCTCGACACCCCGGCTGACCCGGCGCCCGCGGTCCGCACGATCGAGGGCCTGGACCGGTCGATCCAGCAGATCCACGACTTCTGGCACGCGGAGCTGGCGGACCTGCGGAGCCTCGCGACCGGCGACGACACCCTCGGCGAGCGGGCCGGCGACCTGTACGCCACGGCGGACGACCTGGACTCCGAGGTCGAGGACGACCTGAACCGGGTACAACGCCGCCTGCGGATCGCCCTGCGCGAGATGTCCGACGAGGCCCGCGAGCGGATCCGGGAGACCGAGACGGCCGTCCGGGACGCGATCCGGGACGCCGAGGCCGAGCGCGAGCGGATCAAGCCCCTGTGGCAGACGGCGGTGGCCGCCTCGGAGTCCGCCGAGGGCACGGCCGAGCTGCGTGCCGTGGCCGCCGCCCTGCACGCCCGGCTCGACCGCTACTGGCAGCTCGGCCAGGGCATCGACGGCACCAGCCGCGACGCCGTGCAGGCGGCCCGGGACGCGGCCACGCTGCCGCCCGGCGACGACCGGGACCGCCTGATCGCCACATCGTTCCGAGACGTCTTCGGTGCCACCAACGACAGCGCCGACATGCACGAGCGGATGGCCGCCGTGCTGCGCCAGGTCGAGCACAACTTCACCGCGCTCGCCGTCGCCCAGCGCACCCGGACCGCCGACCTGATCACCGCGGCGGCCGGGCTCGAGACCGCCGCGGCCGAGGCGCACCGGGCCGCACGGGCGCGGATCGCCGGGGCCGAGGCCGCCCTCACCGCCATCGAGAAGCAGGCGGCCCGGCACGCCACGCTGGCGGCGGCCGGCCCCACCCGGTTCACGCTCGCCCCCATCTCCCCGGCGCCCGCGCTGCTCACGACGACGACCGGCGCCCTGGCCACGATGAGCCGCCCGGCCACCGCGCTGATCACCTACGATCCGCAGGGCCGCCCCCGGCTCGGCCTGTCCCGGCCCGTCCCCTCCTACGTCGAGATCCCCGCCGGTCTGGCGCTGCTCGGCGACGGGCCCGGGCTGGACGTCGCCCGCGGACACCCGTCACGCCCCGGCGAGTACGTCGTCTTCCTCGCCGGCGGGCCGGCCGACCCGGAGCGGCTCGCCGCGCGGATCAACGCCGACCCCCGGTCGTACGGCAAGGACATCGTGCTCGTCGCCCCGGCCGGTGATGTCGCCGACCGGCTCGCCGAGCAGCCCGGCATCACCGCGGTCGTCGCGCCCACCCGCAGCGCCTGGCTCACCCCGGCGGGCCGGCTGCTGAGCATCGGCGTCGACGGGGCCGGCGCGCGCCCGGGCTCGTGGCGCCGGCACGTCAAGGGCCGGGCCCCCGTGGAGTACGACGGGCCCGAGCTGCCCGGCGACCGCGCCGAACCGGACCTCGCCGCGGCAGCGTCGTGATCGCTTCGAGAAGGGGAGTCATGGTCGCCTACGGCGCCGAGTTCCACCGCCTGCTGCTCAAGGTCGCCGGGCACGCCCCGGCCGAGACCCTGGTGGCGGCCCGGCAGGCGCTGGCCCGGGACCGCACGGCCGAGACCGCCCTGGCGCTGGGCTCGATCATGGCCGCCGCCGGGCTGCCCCCGTCCGAGGAGGAGTTCGCGCTGCTGGGGGCGGCGGAGCCGGACTCGGTCGAGCCGCTGTCCGAGACCCGGCCCGGCGAGTGGCCCGTACCTCCGCTGCGGTTCCGGCCCGTCGCCGCCGAGCGCCCGGACCTGCCCCCGGTGCTCGACCTCACCGCGGCGCCGGCCGCGACCGTCACCCGCCTGACCGATGCCGTCGATCGGACCGCGACCGCCGCGGCGGGACGGCTGCCCGGCGCCCGCGCCCTGTGGCGGACGTGGCGCTCCGGGCCGCAGCCGGCGCGCGTCTTCGTCCTGGAGGCGGCCGTGCCGGCGGAACGACTCCCGCTGCTGACCGGCACCCTGCAGGAGGAGCTGCGGGCCGCCGGGCTTCCGCACCCGCTGATCGAGACGTACGCCCCCGGCGACGAGCTGCCCGTCTACCAGGAACAGGCCCGCGAGGGCGCCGCGCTGCTCTGGACGGCGGACCGCCCGGACCCCGTCGTCGTCGCCCGGGTCTTCGACGGCGCGGATCCGGTCACCGGCCCCTATTTCGCCCCCGGCCACCCCACGCTCGCCGGCGCGGAGCGGGATCAGGTGCTCGCCCGGCTCGACGGCGGGCGGCCGCTGCTGATCACCACGGATCGCGCGGACGACGTCGTGGCGCCGGGGCGCGGGGCGGTGGTGCCGCTGTCGTACCGTACGGACGGCGCCTGGATCTGGACCGACACAACCGCCTACTACCTGCGGGAACACGGGCTGGCGCCGGACCCGGAGCTGCTCGCTCACCTCCGCGGCGCCCCCGCTCCCGAGCCGGACGCGGCGGCTCTCCACCGGGCCCTGGCCGCGCTCTTCCCGCTGGAGGGGTAAGAACGGGCGGAAGCCGCGGCCACTCGGACAAGTCCGGTCACGGGCCCGCCCGGCGCCCGGGCCGCTGTGGTCGAATGCGGCTATGAGCGACCAGGCCGCCCTGCACAGAACCCTGCTCGAGCTCGGTGGCCGGCTGCCGGACGCGGCGCTGGCGACGGCCCGCCTGACGCTGGCCGAGTCGGGCACGGCGAGTGTTCCGGAGCCCGGCTCGCTGCTGGAGATCGGCTTCTCCTTCGTGCCGGCCATGCCGGACGCGCGCACCTTCGGCCGCCACGTGCCCCCGCTGCTCGACCTGGTGGGACGCGAGCTGGGCGACGATGCCGACCAGGCGGCCGTACGCGCGGTGGCCGAGCTGCCCGACGCGGTCGCGCTGTGGCGGGCCTGGCGCCTCGCCCCGGAGTGGGCCGCGGCGACGATCCCGCCCTCCCGCGTCTACGTGCTGGAGGCCAACGGCCCGCAGGCGGGGACGGCCGCCACGATGATGCGCGAGCTGGCCGCCGCCGGGGTGCAGTGGCCGCAGGTCGAGGTCTACCGCTCCGGCGAGGACCTTCCCCCGTACGCCCGGCAGGCCCGCAACAACGGCGCCCTGCTCTGGGTCGAGCAGACCCCGCCGCCGCCCCGCGTCGCCCGGGTCTTCGACGTCGTGGACGACGCGGGCGCCCGCTTCCTGCCCGAGCACGAGCGGCTGACCGGCGACGACCTGGCCCACGTCGCCCGCTACCTGGACGCGGGCGCGCCCGTGCTGGCCACCACCGCCCGGCTCCGCGACGAGGTGGAGCCGGAGCGCGGCGAGGTGGTCCCGATGAGCTATCGCACCGACGGCCCCTGGGTGTGGCCCGAGTCGGTGCACTACTACCTGGTCACCTACGGCTTCGCGCCCGAACCGGAGCTGCTGGCGCGCGCCCGGGCCGCCGGCGTGCTGCTGCCCGCGCCCGACCCGGCCGAGGAGCACCGCGCCCTCGCCCTGCTGTTCCAGTCGGCGGCCTTCGCACCGGTCCCGTCCTGATCGGACGCCGAACCGCACACGTATCGACGCCAGCCTTTGTCGCATTGTGAGCGATAACAAGGATGGAATCGCGACCTGAATTAAGGTCCGCACCTCTCGACAACGCTCCCACCAGCGCATATAAGGCTCCCGGACGCCCCGCTGCAACAGCGGGGCGTTCGTTTGTGGTGCCTTGCGCGCGGACCCTTGACAGAAAAAGTTCGAGAGTGCGTGAATGTGTTACGGGATCGTTTCGCATCGATCTCAAGATCATCCTTTGAGGAGCGCTGCCCATGAGTGTCCTTTCCGGTCGCCTCAAGCCGGCCGTTGTCGCCCTCGGCGCCACCATGTTGCTTGTCAGTGCCTGCGCCAAGAGCGAGGACGAGCCGGGCAGCAGCAGCACCGCCGCCGCCGACCCGTCCGCCGGGGCGCAGGTCGTCCAGTCGGCGGCACCCGGCGCCAAGAGCTGCACGCTCGAGCAGTTCGGCGGGCAGAAGATCGACCTCAAGACCGCCAAGATCGGCTTCTCGCAGTCGGAGAAGGAGGCCAACCCGTTCCGCATCGCCGAGACGCAGTCCATCAAGGACGAGGCGGCGAAGCAGGGCATCCCGGCCGCCAACCTGCAGACCACGAACGCGAACTCGCAGTTCAACAAGCAGATCAGCGACGTCGAGCAGATGATCGACTCGGGCGTCCAGCTGCTGATCATCGCCCCGCTCAACTCCGACGGCTGGGACTCGGTCTTCGCCAAGGCGTCGGCCAAGAAGATCCCGATCATCACCATCGACCGGAAGATCAACGCCGAGTCCTGCACCGACTACCTGACCTTCATCGGGTCGGACTTCGAGGAGCAGGGCAAGCGCGCCGCCGACAAGATGGCCGCGGCGCTGGGCAACAAGGGCTCGGTGGCGATCCTGCTCGGCTCGCCCGGCAACAACGTCACCACGCTGCGGACCAAGGGCTTCAAGGACCAGATCGCCAAGGTGGCGCCGGACATCAAGATCACGTTCGAGCAGACCGGGCAGTTCTCCCGCGAGGAGGGCCAGAAGGTCACCGAGCAGCTGCTGCAGTCCAACTCGGACATCAACGGCATCTACGCGGAGAACGACGAGATGGCCCTCGGCGCCGAGGTGGCCCTCAAGGGCGCCGGCAAGCAGAAGGGCGACGTCAAGATCGTGTCGATCGACGGCACGAAGGGCGCCGTGCAGGGCATCGTCGACGGCTGGATCTACTCCGTGATCGAGAGCAACCCGCGCTTCGGCCCGCTGGCCTTCGAGACGGCCACCAAGTTCTTCAACGGCGAGCCGATCCCCGAGGACATCATCATCAGCGACCGCGAGTACGACGAGTCGACCGCCAAGACCGACATCGGCGCTGCGTATTAATCGACGTTTCTCTATTGATTGTCGGTGTTCGGTCACGTAACTATGTGTTCAATCCCCCACCGCCTCCTGACCCCCGAAGGAGAGGCACCGTGATCGGACACCGACGACGACTGCTCGCGCTCGCAGCGGCAGTCCTGACCGCCACGGCCGGCGCCCTCGTCGCCACCACCGCGCCGGCCGCGGCGTTCGTCCCCAAGACCCCGCCGCTCACCACCCCGTGGACCAGTCAGGTGTCCACGACCAACCCGCTCCCCGAATATCCCCGGCCCCAGCTCACCCGCCCCGACTGGCAGAGCCTCAACGGCATCTGGCAGTTCGCCGGCGCGAGCAACATCAACACCCCGCCCACCGGGCAGACGCTGGGCGAGGAGATCCTGGTTCCGTACCCGATCGAGAGCGCCCTCTCCGGGATCATGCGCCGCCAGGACTACTCCTACTACCGGCGCACGTTCACCGTCCCGGCCGGCTGGTCGGGCCGGAACGTGCAGCTCAACTTCGGCGCCGTCGACTGGCAGTCGAAGGTGTGGGTCAACGGCACGCTGCTCGGCACGCACGAGGGCGGCTACGACAAGTTCTCGTACGACATCACCAGCGCCCTCCGCGCCGGCAGCAACGAGATCATCGTGGGCGTCTGGGACCCGACCGACTCGCAGGACATCCCGGTCGGCAAGCAGCGCATCAACCGCGGCGGCATCTGGTACACGCCGTACTCGGGCATCTGGCAGACCGTCTGGCTCGAGCCGACCAACGCCGCCCGCATCACCCGCCTGGACACCACGCCCAACACCACCGGGCTGGACCTGACCGTGCAGGCCGCGAACGCCGCCGGGCAGTCGGTCACCGCCCAGGTGCTCACCAACGGCACGGTGGTCGGCACGGCGACGGGCACTGTCGGCTCCGCGATCCGGATCAATGTCACCAACCCGCACCTGTGGACCCCCGACGACCCCTTCCTGTACGACCTCCGCGTCACCCTGAGCAGCGGTGACACGGTCGGCGGCTACACCGGCCTGCGCACGGTCGGCAAGGCCGTGCTCGGCGGGGTCCTGCGCCCGACGCTCAACGGCAAGTTCGTCTACCAGCTCGGCACCCTCGACCAGGGCTACTGGCCCGACGGCGTCTCCACCGCGCCCACCGACGCTGCCCTGCGCTTCGACCTGGAGCAGCAGAAGGCGCTCGGCTTCAACATGGTCCGCAAGCACATCAAGGTCGAGAGCGACCGCTGGTTCTACTGGGCCGACCGCCTCGGGCTGATGGTGTGGCAGGACATGCCGGCACTGGCCAGCGGCAAGGAGCCGTCGACGGCCGGGCGCACCCGGTTCGAGAAGGAGCTCAAGGAGCTGATCGACGAGCACAAGGGCATCACGTCGATCGTCCAGTGGGTGCCGTTCAACGAGGGCTGGGGCGAGTACGACGCCGGCCGCATCGCCGACCTGGTCAAGAGCTGGGACCCGACGCGGCTCGTCAACCACAACTCGGGCTCCAACTGCTGCGACTCCGACCCGGACCCGGGCAACGGCGACGTGATCGACGACCACCTCTACGTCGGGCCGGGCATCTCCCGCGCCCCGTCGAGCACCCGCATCGCGGTCAACGGCGAGTACGGCGGCCTCGGCCTGCGCACCTCGCATGAGTTCCCGACCAGCGGCAAGTTCGCGTACGAGTGGCTGCCCGACAGCACGGCCCTCACCAACCGCTACCTCCAGATCACGAGCCGGCTGATCGACCTGATCAACGGCAACGGGCTGTCCGGTTCCGTCTACACCGAGCCGACGGACGTGGAGGAGGAGCTCAACGGCTTCTTCACGTACGACCGGCAGGTCCAGAAGATGGACTTCGCCCGCGTCCGCGCACTGCACCAGCAGATCCTGGGCGCGGCGAACGGCACCACGCTCTCTACCAACAAGCTCGCCAGCCTGCGCGTGACGACGCCCGGCTACACGGACCGCTACCTGCGGCACCAAGACGGCGCGGCGCGTACCGATGTCATCAGCGGAACGACGGCGCGGCAGGACGCGACCTTCTGGGTGCGGCCCGGACTCAGCAACAGTTCCTGCTACTCCTTCGAGTCCCGCAACTACCCGGGCCGCTACCTGCGGCATCGCGCGTACCGGGTCTACAGCGAGGCCAACGACGGCGGCAGCACCTTCAACGCCGACGCCACGTTCTGCGCCCGGCCCGGCCTCTCCGGCGGTGGCACCTCGCTGGAGGCGTCCAACATGGCCGGCTACTACCTGCGGCACCGCAACAGCGAAGTGTGGATGGATGCCAACACCGGCGGCTCGTTCAACGACGACGCCACCTGGACCGTCTCCCCGGCGCTGTGGAAGAGCGGCGCCGACCTGACCGTGGGCCAGAACCGTTCCTTCCGGGTGACGACGGCCGGATTCGACACCCGCTACCTGCGGCACCGCGACGGGCTCGCCCGGACGGACGTCATCACCACGGCGAGCGCGGCCACCGACCGGCAGGACGCGACGTTCACGGTCCGCGCCGGGCTCGCGAACGACAGCTGCTTCTCGTTCGAGTCGGTCAACTACCCGGGCCAGTACCTGCGGCATGCGAACTACCGGCTGCAGAAGGCCACCAACGACGGGACGACGACGTTCCAGCAGGACGCCACGTTCTGCGCCCAGCCGGCCCTGAACGGCGGCAGCGGCACCCTGTCGCTGGAGTCGTTCAACTACCCCGGCTACTTCTGGCGGCACTACGGCGAGGCCGTCTACATCGCCACCAACGGGGGTGGCAACACCTGGGACGCCGCGGGCAGCTTCGCCGCGGACGCCACCTGGAACAACGCAGCCCCATTGGGCTGAGCAAAAGGGGAGCCATGGCGTTACTTGAGGTTGCCGGGGTCAGCAAGGTGTTCCCGGGGGTGCGCGCGCTCGACGGCGTGTCCTTCACCTTGCAGCCCGGCGAGGTGCATGCGCTGGTCGGGGAGAACGGCGCCGGGAAGTCGACCTTGATCAAGGTGCTGACCGGCGTCTACACCCCGGACGAGGGCGAGGTGCGCTACCAGGACCGGCCGGTCCGGTTCGGCACCCCGATGGACGCCCAGCGGGCCGGCATCTCGACCATCTATCAGGAGGTCAACCTCGTCCCCTTGATGAGCGTGGCGCACAACCTGTTCCTGGGCCGCGAGCCCAGGACCAGGTTCGGCCTCGTCGACGAGAAGCGGATGGCCGCCGAGGCGCGGGAGGTGCTGCGGCAGTACGGCGTCACGACCGACGTCCGGCTGCCGCTGGGCACGCTCGCCCTCGGCGCGCAGCAGATGGTCGCCCTGGCCCGCGCGGTCATGATCGACGCCCGGGTGGTCATCATGGACGAGCCCACCTCGTCGCTCGAGCCGCGCGAGGTCGAGACCCTCTTCGGCGTCATCGACGACCTGCACTCGCGGGGCATCGGGATCGTCTACGTCAGCCACCGCATGGACGAGCTCTACCGGATCTGCGACGCGGTCACGATCCTGCGCGACGGCAAGCTGGTGCACACCGGCCGGCTGGCCGACCTCGACCGGCTGCGGCTGGTGTCATTGATGCTCGGCCGCGACATGTCGGCGGTCCGGAAGGAGGGCTTCACCGGCTTCACCGGGGAGAGCAACGCTTCCGGGGCGCCCGTGCTGCGGGCCGAGAAGCTGTCCAGCCGGCACCGCCTGCACGACGTCAGCCTCGAGGTCCGGCCCGGCGAGGTCGTCGGGCTCGGCGGGCTGCTCGGCGCCGGCCGCAGCGAGACGATCAAGGCCATCGGCGGCGCGTTCCCCTTGGACAGCGGCGACATCACCGTGGACGGCGTCGCGCTCGGCCGGCCGAACCCCGTGAAGGCACTCAAGGCCGGCATCGCGACGCAGCCGGAGGACCGCAAGGCCGAGGGCATCGTGGCCGGGCTGTCCGTCCGGGAGAACATCGCGCTCGCCGTCCTCCCCCGCACCTCCCGGCTGGGCCTGGTCTCCGACAAGCGCATCGACAAGATCGTCGAGACGTTCATGACCCGGCTGCGGATCAAGGCGTCCGGGCCGGACCAGCTGGTCGGCGACCTCTCCGGCGGCAACCAGCAGAAGGTGCTGCTGGCCCGTCTGCTCGCCACCGGGCCCAAGGTGCTGCTGCTCGACGAGCCGACCCGCGGCATCGACGTGGGCGCGAAGGCCGAGGTGCAGGCGCTGATCGACGAGCTCGCCGCCGAGGGGCTCGGCGTGGTCCTGGTCTCCTCCGACGCCGAGGAGCTGGTCGAGGGCTCGGACCGGGTGGTCGTGCTGCGCGACGGCGCCGTGGTCGGCGAGCTGCTCGGCGACGACGTGACCACCGAGGCCCTTCTGGAGACCATCGCCGCGGCTGCCGACGGAGATCGCGATGACCACTGAGACCCTGAAACCCTCCCTCGACCTGGCCAGGCTCAAGGCCTGGCTGCCCAAGTACGGCGTCTACGCGGCGATCCTCGTGCTGATCGTCTACAACATCGCCTTCACCCCGAACTTCCTGACCCTGGGCAACCTGCGCATCCAGCTGATCCAGGTGGCGCCGATCGTCATCGTGGCGCTCGGCATGGCGCTGGTGATCGGCACCGAGGGCATCGACCTGTCGGTGGGCTCGGTCATGGCGCTCGCCGCCGCCCTCATCCCTCTCTACCTGGGGTACGGCGTGGCCGGCGCGATCGCCGTGTCGCTGCTCGCGGGCGTCGCGGTCGGCCTGGTCAACGGCCTGCTCGTGGCGCGCGTCGGGCTGCAGCCCATCGTGGCGACGCTCGCGCTCTTCGTCGGCGGGCGCGGTCTCGCCCTGGTGATCTCGGGCGGCCAGCTCAAGGACGTCCGCAACGACGACCTGGTGTTCCTCGGCTCCGGGGACCTGCTGGGCGTACCGCTGCTGGTGTGGATCGCCGCCGCCCTCGTGCTCGTGGTCGCCTTCGTCGTGCGGCGCACGGTCTTCGGTCGCCGGCTGCTCGCGATCGGCGGCAACCGCCCCGCGGCCCAGCTCGCCGGCGTCCCCGTGCAACGCGTGCTCATCGGCGTCTACATCCTGTGCGCGGTGCTCGCCTCGATCGCCGGGCTGCTCGCCGTGGCCCGCATCCAGTCCAGCGACGCCTCGTCGGTGGGCCTGCTCATCGAGCTCTCCGCGATCACCGCCGTGGTCGTCGGCGGCACCCCGCTCACCGGCGGCAAGGTCCGGGTCCTCGGCACGGTCGCCGGCGCCCTGCTCATGCAGCTCGTCGTCGCCACCATGATCAAGCACAACCTGCAGCCGTCCACGACCGAGATGGTCCAGGCCGTGATCATCCTCGTCGCCGTGTACGCCGCCCGGGAGAGGAAGTCTCGGTGACCGTGTCCCTGGAGCAGAACCACAACCCCACCGCCGTCGTCGCCGCCGACGAGCGCAAGGCGGAGCGCACCGACCGGATCATCGGCCTGGTGCAACGCCAAGGTGCGCTCGCCGTGCTCGTGGTCGTCGTCATCGTGGCGGCCGCGTCCTTCCCCAACTTCCGCAGCTACGACAACGCCGCCACGATCCTCGTCGCCGCCGCGCCGCCCGCCCTCATCGCGCTGGGCATGACCTTCGTGATCATCACGGGCGGGATCGACCTGTCGGTCGGCTCGCTGTACGTGCTCGGGGGCGTCGTGTCGGCGTACGCGTCGCAGTGGGGCTGGGTCCCGGCCTTTCTCGCCCCGCTGGCCGTGTGCGGGCTCATCGGCGTCGTCAACGGGCTGCTCATCGCGTACACCAGGATGGCGCCCTTCATCGTCACGCTCGCCGCGCTGCTCGGCGCCCGGGGCCTGATGCGGGCCCTGAGCGACGAGGGGTCGACCACCTATCTCGTCGGCAGCGACACGTTCCGCTCCTTCGGCACGGGATCCTTCCTCGGGCTCGGCTACCCGGTGTGGCTGGTGATCGTCACCTTCCTGCTCGGCATGGTGCTGCTGGGCCGGACCCGCTTCGGGCACGCCGTCTACGCGGTGGGCGGCAGCGAGGACGCCGCAGCGCTGATGGGCGTGGCGGTGCGGCGTACGAAGGTGTGGGTCTATGTGTTGTCGGGCCTGCTCGCGGGGCTGGCCGGAGCCATCAACGCGGCCAAGCTCGGCTCCGGCGTCACCGTCCTCGGCGCGGGCATGGAACTGGACGCGATCGCCGCGGTCGTCATCGGCGGCACGCTGCTCACGGGCGGCGCGGGCACCCTGGCCGGCACGATCGCCGGCGTCCTGCTCCTCGGCGTCATCCAGAACATGATCAACCAGGTCGGCAACCTGCCGAGCAGCTACCAACAGGTGATCAGCGGCGCCTTCCTCGCCGTCGTCGTGGTCGCCCAGACCTACCTCGTCAAGGCACGCCGACGATGAAGGGCTTGACCGTCAGGTAGCCGGGACCGGTCGGATACAGCGCCGCGCGCAGTGTCCGGCCGTCCTGCCACGCCAGCGAGACGTCCGTCTTGTCGAACTGCGCCCCCAGCTCCTGATAGGTCCCGGGCAGCGGCTGCTCGGAGATCTTCGCTCCGCCGTCCGTCATCATGTCGAGGACGACCACCCGGCGGCCCTGGTCGCTTTCCTCGGCGACCGCGAGCCTGCTGCCGTCCGGCGACCAGCGCAGCGCCAGGATCTTGGTGCATCCGTCGGGGGCCCGGCGCAAGCTCGCCGCCAGCGAGTAGGCGCTTGCCATGCCGGCGGTGGCGACCTCGATCCCGCACGGATCGAACACGTAGGCCTGGGCCAGCCGACGGCCGATCGCGTCGGCCGCCGCAGCCATCGTGCCGCCGATGCGGGTCTTCAGGATCAGCCGCTCGGCCCCGGTCGCCAGCTCGTGGGCGAACAGCGAATCCCCACGCTGGAAGAAGGCGGTGGTCTCACTGGCCGCGGTGAGCGTGACCGTCTTGCCGTTCGCGTGCAGATCCCGCCGGAGCCGCAGCTTGCCGTCCGGCCCGACGACCGCGAGCTCCGGCCCGCTTCCCCCCGGCACCGGGCCGAGCAGGACGACGCCGCCGCCGGGCAAGGCCGACACTTGAGCCGACTCGCTCACGCGGACCAGGTCGTGCTCGGCGATCCGGCCGTCGGGAAGCAGCTCGGCGTAATTGACCGGGCCCAGCTCGACCAGCATCGTGCCGGTCCGGTAGGCCCCGGTCGCGCCGTTCAGGATCAGGCGCTGCTCCGGCGTGGCACTCACGCTGGGCCGGACGGCTGGTGGGGCCGCGGTGTTCCGCCGGTTCAGCGTCACGCCCAGCCCCACCAGCAGCGCCACCACCGCGGCGCACGCGGCCAGGGCCTGTCGCCGGGTGCGCCGCTGCCGGGCCCGGCGGTGGATGCCGTCGATGCTGCCGATGTAGGGGCCCGCGGCCCGGGCGGCGGACCGGACCACTTCTTCTTCGAGGCTCACGGTCACTTCTCCTCGCTCAGCGCGGTCCGGAGGGCGGCGAGGCCCCGGGAGAGCCGGCTCTTGACGGTGCCCTCGTTGAGTCCGAGCGCCACCGCCGTCTCCGCGGTGGTCAGGTCGAGCAGGATGCGGCAGGTCACGACCGCGCGCTGCGCCTCGGGCAGCCGGGCCAGCGCCGTGCGCGCCGCCACCGCCTCGGCTCCCGGGCCCGGACCGGCGGGTTCGGCATCGGTGGGCGGCCGCTCGCGGCGGACCTTGCGCCACCAGGAGGTCGCCCAGTTGAGGCCGACCCGGAACACCCAGCCGGCCGGGCTGTCGAGGTGCCGGACCTTGTCCCACTTGGCGTAGGCGCGGGCCATGGCCTCGTCGACGGCCTCCCGGGCCAGGTCGTCGCGGCGCAGCGTCACCGCCAGCGCGCGGTAGACCCGGTCCACGTTCGCCCGGTAGAAGCTCTCGAAGCCGTCGGCTTCCGTCCCCCCGGGCCGCGACACGACCGTCGCCGAAGCATCCATGCCAGGTACACGCCGGTGCGCCCCGGTTGGTTCCTCAGTAAATGTAGGCCGTTCCCAGGACGTGGCCCGCGGCGTCGGCCACCTCGACCTCGGCGACGCTGGTGAGCTGAATCGAGCTGGCCCCGGTCACCTTGGCGTTGCCGCTCGGGGTCGGGCCCCAGATCGCCGCCTGCTCGACCTTGCCGCCCCGGTTGCGGACGTGGCAGACGAAGGGTCCGCTGCCGGCGAGCTGCTGGACGGCCAGGTCCACGGAGACGCCCCACGTCTTGCCGGTGAGGACGGCCTCGCCCGTGAGGCCGCTGCCGCCGGCGGGGTGGAAGGCGGCGACGAGGCGGGGCTGGGCGGGGCTGGACTGGGCCACGGGCGGCGGGGGAACCGTACCGTTGTCGTGGTTGAGGACGAGGACGCCGGAGACCGCGGCGATCAGCAGGACCGCCGCGGCGATCGCAAGCCGGCGGGCCGCCGACCGGCGGCGTTCCCGGGCCTGCTCCCCGCGCATGCGGCCGAGCAGCGCCTCGATCCGGTCGGGGGTGGGCCGCGTGCCCGGCGGCACCGCGAGGTTCGGCTGCGGCAGCGTGCGGAGCAGCTCGGGCACCGGCGCCAGCTGATCCAGCTCCGCCCGGCACTCGTCGCAGGTCAGCAGGTGATTGTCGAGCCGCTCGGTGTCCGCGTCGTCGAGGCCGCCGAGCAGGTAGCCACCGAGCAGGCGGCGCAGCTCGTCGTGACCCGCGGTCATCGCAGCACTCCCATCTCCTCGAAGACCCGCCGCAGCGCCCGGACGGCGTAGTAGGCGCGCGACTTGACCGTGCCCTCGGGCACCGCGAGGGTCCGGGCGGCGTCCGCGACGCTCTGCCCGTCGTAGTACATGGCCTGGACGACCGCGCGGTGGTCGGCGGAGAGCCGCTCGAGCGCCTCGGCGACGAGCCAGCCCTCGACCAGCTCGTCGACGGTGTCCGCGGACGCCACGGTCCGCACCGCCTGCTCGTCCATCACCAGCTTCGGGCGGCGCTGCTCGGCCCGCCAGGCGTTGGTGACCACGTTGCGGGCGATGGTGAGCAGGTAGGAGCGGGTACGGCCGGGCTCCGGGTCGAGGTGGTCGATGTGCTTCCAGGCCCGCAGCAGCGTCTCCTGGACGAGGTCCTCGGCACGGTGCCTGTCCTGCACGTAGCGGGAGACGAACCCGAGCAGCACCGAGTAGTGCTCGGTGTAGAGCGCGGTCATCAGCTCCTCGTCGGCACCCGCCCGTCTTCGCATGGCCATGACCCGTTGTACCCCGCGAAGCGGTTGCCGGTTCAACCTATTCTTCGTCGTCCTCCGGGCAGTTGCCCTTCCCGCCGTACCCGAAGGTGCGGTCGGTGCGCCGATCCACGCTGTAGTACGGGCTCGTGGACTCCAGGCTGGGCTTGACCTCGGGACCATTGATCATCGAGATCGTGCCGACCCGGGTGGCCGCGGGATCGGCGCCGGGCAGGCCGTTGCCCATCTGCGTGCACGGCTCCTTGCTCGACGCGGCCACCTCGCCGAACCACTGGATCAGCCCGGCCTGGGTGTACTTGCCGTCCCACAGCTTGTCGGGGAAGTAGCCGATCCACTCGGAGTTGTAGGCGACCCACCACACACCGCTGGAGTGCCGGACACCGAACCGCTTCTGCTCGCCGACGGGCAGGGTGTCGCCCGGCTTCACCGTGCTGCTGTACTGCACGTAGCCGCAGGCGTTGTAGCAGCCCGGCTTGCCGTTCTGCCACGAGAAGACGAACAGGTGCGGGTCGTCGTCGCCGTTGACCCCGCGGTCGACGGTCCAGCCGATCTCGACGATCTGCTTGCCGTCCTCGCTCTGTACCGCGATCTCCGCCAGCGAGTGGTAGTCCTCCTGCGCCAGCTCCGGCTTCGCGATGTTGAGGTTCGCCCACGTTCCGTCGGTCGCACCGGTCTGCTCGCCGAACGCGTAGAGGTAGGACACCTCTTTGTCCGGGTTGGGCTGGGCGGACGGGGGTGTCGGGGGCTGGACGTCCGTGCGCTCCGCGCGCAGCGTCCCGGCCGGCGAGCGCTTGCCCTTCGGCGCGAACTCCGCCACCGGCCGCAGCGAGCCGCTCTGGTCGGCGGGGGCGGCGTCGGCACCGGCGGCCGCGACGGCCTTGCTGGTGGCCCCGGGCTTGCCGCGCTTGAGCTTGGTGGGCCTGGCACCCCACGGCAGGAGCTTCGGCGGTACGGGCGCCGCGTCCACGGCCACCGTGGACTCGACCGGCTGCGGTGTCTCGGCGGCTCCGGCGTTCATGGTCCACACGACCCCGGTGGCCCCCACGACGGTGGCGGCCAGACCGGCGGCGAGCAAGCCACGGCGATTGTTCGGCACGGATGCGTCCTCAAGGATCGGGGGAGTCGCCAGAGGGGCCGGCGAAGAGGCGTCGCAGACGATATAACGGCCTGAATACCTCTGGCTGCGCTGCGCGGTCGTTTCCACCGGAACGGTGACCCGGGCAGTCCGATCTTACGAGCCCGGCCGGGGAAAAGCGCACGCCGCGTAGCCGTCACGTTGCTCTGGGCGAAAGAGGCGACGCCCGCGTGGCTCTTTCGCCCCGATCATTTCCCGCGAGTCTTCACACCGCTGCCACAATCATGCGGTAAACCTATAGAACCAATAGGCAATGTATGTGACCCGAGGAGTTGCCCCGTGCCGACCGTCGACCTGCGCCTGGACCACCTCAGCATCGCCCGCGAGTTCGCGGCCGACCCCGCGTCCTGGCGCATCAAGCCCCAGTTCAGCGAGGCCGAACGCTGGTACGACCGGCTCGCCGAGGAGCCCGACCACGAGGTGTGGCTGCTCACGTGGCTGCCCGGGCAGGGCACGGATCTGCACGACCACGGCGGCTCCGCGGGCGCGTTCCACGTCTTCTCCGGCACGCTGACCGAGGAGACCGTCGCCGTGCGCCCCGACGGCCCGCCGCGCGTCTCCGTGCGCGAGCTCGGCGAGGGCGCGGGCCGGCGCTTCGGCACCCGGCACATCCACCGCATGACCAACCGCACCAACGTCCCGGCGATCAGCATCCACGCGTACGGTCCGGCGCTGACCACCATGACCAAGTACCGCATCGGCGCCGCCGGCCTCGACGTGGTGACCATCGAGCGCGCCGGAGCCCAGTGGTGACCGCGGCCGTCGCCCCCGCCGGCTCGCGCGGCATCGACGAGCTGCTGACCGCCGCGCGCACCCGGTTGCGGCGCCTCGACCCGCACCAGACCCGGCGGGCCCTGGCGGACGGCGCGGTCCTCGTCGACATCCGCCCGGCCGCCCAGCGCGCCGAGCACGGCGAGATCCCCGGCGCCATCGTCATCGAGCGCAACGTCCTGGAGTGGCGCCTCGACCCGCGCAGCGACGCCCGGCTCTCCTTCACCCGGTACGACCTCGACGTCATCGTCACCTGCCAGGAGGGCTACACCAGCAGCCTGGCCGCCGCCGCCCTGCAGGATCTCGGGCTGCACCGCGCCACCGACCTCGCCGGCGGCTTCCGCGCCTGGCAGGAGGCCGGCCTCCCCACGATCTGACACTCCACGGTGACCGGCTGTGCCGATCGTCCGCCGAAGATGGCCGTCGGGTGACGATCGCGCACCAAATCGCCCCGGCACTCCGCCGATATTTGCGGAACTCATCGGTAACCAGAACGATCGATGTGGAAGATCGTTCGAGGGAGTTGATGAGTGGACACCGCGTACCGCGTGAGTCCGCTGCGTCTGCAGGACCCCACCCGGCTGGGCGACTACGCCCTCGTGGGGCTGCTGGGCCTGGGTGGCATGGGCGCGGTCTATCTGGCGAGGAACCCGGAGGGCCGGTTCGTCGCGATCAAGCTCATCCATCCGACCCTCGCCGCGGATCCCGAGTTCAGCGGCCGGTTCCGCAGCGAGGTCGAGCGCGCCCGGCAGGTGCCGTCGTTCTGCACGGCCGAGTTCCTCGGCGCCGATCTCGAGCACGACCCGCCCTACCTGGTTGTCGAGTACGTCGACGGGCCCAGCCTCGCCGAGGTCGTCGACGAGCAGGGCCCGCTGCGCGGCGGGGCGCTGCACTCGCTGGCGACCGGCATCGCCACGGCGCTGACCGGCATCCACGGCGCCGGCGTGATCCACCGCGACCTCAAGCCGGACAACGTGCTGCTCCCGCCCGGCAGCCCCAAGGTCATCGACTTCGGCATCGCCCGGCCGTTCGAGATCACCAGCCGCCACACGCGTACGGACAACATGGTCGGCACGGTCGCGTACATGGCGCCGGAGCGCTTCTCCGCCGACCCCGACACCCCGATCACGCCGGCGGCCGACATCTTCGCGTGGGGCTGCGTGGTCGCGTACGCGGGCACCGGCCGCACCCCCTTCCACGCCGACTCCCCGCCGGCGACCGCGGCGCGCATCCTCACCCAGCCGCCGCACCTCGACGGGCTGCCCGACTCCCTGCGCGGCCCGGTGGGGCTCGCCCTATCGAAGGAGCCCGCCGACCGCCCGACCGCCCAGGAGCTGCTGGCGATGCTGATCGGCAAGCAGCCGGTCCCCCCGCCGCCTCCGCCGCCGCCCGCCGCCCCGGCGGAGCCCCCGCGACCGCCGCTCAAGGGCCGCGCCCTCCCCCTCGTCCTGGCGGCCCTGCTCCTCGTCGCCCTGCTCACCATCGTCGGCCTCGTCACCACCAGCGGCGACGACCCCGGCCGCGAGCAGCAGCAGAGCGCCGCGCTGCCCTCGGCCGCGCCGACCCCGTCGCCGAGCTCCCGCCCGTCCCGGCCCGCCAAGGCCGCCGACGCGCCGTTCTCCCCCGGCTCGCCCAGCACCGAGAAGCAGGCCCTGCCGTCCCAGGCGCCGAGCCGCCCGAGCAAGCCCGCCCCGTCGGCCGCCCCCACCACCAGCGCCGCCGCGCCGAAGGGCAAGACCAACCCGTCCGGCCGCAACCTGGCCCTGGGCCGGCCCGCCGAAGCCTCCAGCCTCGAAGGCGACCCGTGGTCCGCCGCCGGCGCCGTGGACGGCGACGCGACCACCCGCTGGAGCAGCGGCTTCAGCGACCCCCAGTGGCTGCGCGTCGACCTGGGCGCCCGCTGGCAGATCAGCGAGGTCGTCCTCCGCTGGGAGAACAGCCACGCCACCCACTACCGCGTCGAGATCTCCACCGACGCCAAGAAGTGGAAGACGGTCTACTCCACCACGAGCAGCGCCGGCGGCGTCGCCACGATCCCCGTCGAGCGGGTGACGGGCCGCTACGTCCGCATGTACGGCACCCAGCGCTCCACCGAGTACGGCTACAGCCTGTGGGAGATGGAGGTCCGCTGAGCAGACGGCTACAAGTTTGGTGAACCTAAGTCAGCCTACGCCACCCGCAGTGAGACCTGTGAGGCCCGACACTACATCGGGGCATGCGCAGGACGCCGCGTCTTTCATCGCTCCCGTCCGCGCTGTCCACATGGGCCGGAGCGACGATGGTGTGTCACGAACATGATCACAAGATTCTCGTCGCACCATAAGCGCTGCAGCCTCCGGCCAACCGTGCTCGCTCCTCGGACAGCAGTCGCCATAGGATCGACCCTCCCGCCACAACGCACCGGCGGGCACCCCTCACCTGAGAGGCACCGACCATGGCGAAGAAGCTTGAAAGCGACATGTTGCCGCTTACCAAGCTGTTCTCCCAAGACTTCTTCTTCCGGATCCCCGAGTATCAGCGGCCGTTCCTCTGGGACGACGAGGACTTCACGAACCTTATCGATGATCTCGCGGGCGCGCAGCGCGATGAGCCCTACTTTCTCGGGACTCTTGTTCTCCATAAGATCAATGACGGCGAGTACGACGTCGTCGACGGCCAGCAACGCCTGACAGCCCTCTGCATTCTCCTGGCCTGCATGCGAGACTCCCTCGACACAACGGACGACAAGACCCTTACGGTCGAGATTCACGAGAAGATATTCCAAGCAGCCAAGAAGCTTGATTCCATTCCAGCGCGCAACAGGCTGCAGGTGAAGGACCAATCGGTTTTCAACTCCATGATCGGCACTACCGGGGGCGCCGCACAAGCGCTGTCCGAGTCGGACATGAAGAACGCCATAAATCGCCGATACGAGGCCGCGCGATCAATCTTCTGGGGCAAGCTGCAGGCCATGCGGGAGCACGACCGCGAAAGCTTCGCGATCTTTGTCACGCAGAACTGCACTTTCATCTATGTGGCGACCGACACATTTGAAGACGCCTTCAGACTGTTCACCGTGGTCAACGATCGCGGCAAGCAGCTGCGCCGCATCGACGTCCTCAAGGCTTACAACCTTGATCCGGCATACATAACCACCGCGGACTCCCGCACCAAGTACGCACTGCAATGGGAAGAGATGGAGAACCGCCTCGGCGAGGCCGGCTTCGAGAACATCTTCAGCCTGCTGCGGCTCGTGTATGTCAAAGAGAAGACACAATTCGATCTGCACAAAGAGTTCGAGAAGAAAATTCTCGGGCAGCCCAACATGCCCAAGCCGGGTCCAGAATTCATGGATCAGCTCGAACGGTACGTCGATCTGTACGACGCCCTCTTCGTGGCCCGAGACTTCCTTGATGCATCGGGCGATGCGCCGCATGTCGCTTATCAGACTTTAATGGAGGCGATGGTCAGCTATTTTTCCGCCTCCGAATGGAAGTCCTGCCTTTTGGCTTTCGCTGCGAAGTTCGAGAAGACCCAGTTCTATGATTTTGTACTGATGATCGAGAGAATATACCTCGAACACTGGGTCACCGGCACCCGCAAAGACGAGCGCTACGGCGTCTATACGGCAATCTTGAAGGACATCGACAGGTTCACCTCTGCGGAGCAGGTCCTCGACCGATTGAACGCGTCAACCGAAAAGATCCAGGAGGCCTGCCGCGCGAAGAACTTCTATACTGCCAGTCACGCGAAATACCTGCTCGTCAGAGCCGAGATCGTGGCCGATGAGCTGGATCATGTCCGACACTTCCAAGTTCGCTCCATTGAGCATGTCCTGCCGCAGAACCCGAAGTCGGGTGGCCTGTGGAGCTCGACATTCACCGCGGCGGAGCACGACCAGCTGATCGACTCCGCCGGCAACCTTGTGCTGCTCAGCAAGAGCAAGAACTCGAAGGCAGGCAACCGAGAGTTCAACGAGAAGAAGACGACTTACCTCAAGGACCGGGTGACCTCGTTCCCGCGCAGTGTCCAAGTGCTTGGTTACACGGAATGGACGCCGGACGTGGTACGAGCTCGGACCGAGGAGTTCGCGAACACTGTCCTGAAGGATCCGCAGACGAAGCCGTGAGCGAATCATTCAGATGGAAACGTGCTGTCCACCCTGAGTCCTAGCCTCCGCCGTTGACCCCGACCGGCGGGCTTACCAGAGCAGCCTTGGATCTGCCACTCGCGTTGTTCGATGAGTGGCCGATCCAAGGCTGCCTGATTAATGCCGGTTGATTGTCACGGAAGGTAGTCTGTTCCTGGGATGCTGCCCGAGCTTCGTCGTCAGCCCGTAATTTCATCTGGCCGCTGGCACCTCAATGCCGGCGGCGCCTGCCCGTTATGCGTCCGCCTTGAGGACGAAGTCGGCCACGGCGCCGTCCAGGTAGGGGTGCTTCACGTTCTGCGATCTGCCCAGGTAGTTGAAGTGGGTCGCCCCTACCAGGAGGGCACTCATCCGGGGGGCCTTGTTCTCGCCGCTGAGCACGCCGTCCACATGGAACTGCAGCGTCTTGCCGACGACGATCTTCACCGTCGTCCACACGCCGACCGGGAGGGCCACGGCGGCGTCGACGAAGTCCTCGCCGTCCATGCCGCCCAGTTTCATGGCGAAGCGGGCCGTCCCGTTGCCCGTCCGCGGGGTCAGGAACATGTAGCTCTGGGTGTTGAAGCCCAGGTCGAACACGCGCGCCGAGTTGGCGATGCTGTTCAGCCGGACGGCCACCGAGATCGTCAGCTCGGTCAGGTTGGCGGGCAGGCCGGCCGGTAGCACCACGTGTGCGCCCTTGCCGTCCAGCTCGATGCCGCGCGGGCCGGGCACGGCGCCGCCCGCGAGCACGGCGTCGTCCCAGCGCCCGGTGCGATCCCGCAACGAGCCGCTCAACGGGTACGCCGCCACGACGCCCCGGCGCCGGACGGGCGGCAGGGCGAAGTACACGCTGTAGTGCTCGTGGTGCACGTCGAGGAACGGGCTCAGCCGCAGGTCGCCGAGGCTGAACTCGACCCGGCCCGGCGCCCGGCGGAGCAGGCCGGGGTCCACGGCCGGGATGACGGCGGGCGGGTCGTCGCCGTGCCGCCCGGCCAGCACCAGCGGTCCGTAGGTCAGCGCCCGGATCGCCGGGTTGTCGGGCGCCGCCTGCCAGCGCGGGCGCATCGGCAGGGTCAGCTCGACGACGTCGCCGGTGCGCCACCGCCGGCGGATCGAGGCGTACGTGCCCGGCCGGACGTGCACCGGCGCACCCGCGACCCGCAGCGTCGGCCCGCCGGCCCATCCCGGGATGCGGAGGCGCAGGGCGAAGCTGCCGCCCCGGGTCACCGTGATGCGGATCTTGTCCGAGTACGGGTACTCGGTGGTCAGGCGCAGCGACGATCCCCGGAACTCCACGGTGGAGGGGATGAAGAGCTGCACGGTCAGCTCGTCGCCGCGCTCGGCGTAGACGGACTCGGCGAACTTCGTGTGCGTCTCCAGCCCCGAGCCGTGGTCGCAGCTGAAGTTGCCGTAATCGCTGCTGTAGGAGCCCGGGTCGGAGACGAGCCCGTCCTTGCCCTTGCGCTGGGTCCCCTGCGACAGCCCGGTGTAGTAGGTGACGTTGCCGTGCGCCGAGTCGGGGTCCTGCTCGCCGAGCATCTGGTTGAGCAGCGTCCACTCGTAGTAGTCCAGGTAGTCGACGCGCTCGGGGTCCTGTTCGAGCAGCCGCAGGGTCAGCTTGAGCATGTTGTAGCTGTTGCAGTTCTCGCACGTGTTCTCGCCGAGCTGGCTGACGATCTGGTCCGGCGGCCCGAAGAACTCGGCGTTGGCGTTGCCGCCGATCACGTACGTGTGGTGCCCGACCACCTGGTCCCAGAAGTACGTGGCGATGGTCCCGTACCGCTGCTCGCCGGTCAGCTGCCAGGCCGCCGCCGCGCCGACGATCTTCGCGATGTCGGTGTTGGCGTGCCGCCCGGCGAGGGTGTCCCGCCGCTCGGCCAGCGGCACGAAGATCTCGTCGTGGTCGAACCGGCGGGCCAGCGCGAGATGCCCGGGGTCGCGCGTCACGGCATAGAGGTTGAAGAGCGCCTCGTTCATGCCGCCGAACTCGACGTGCAGCACTTTCTGCATCTGCTCACGCGACAACGCGGAGGTGCGCGAGTCGGCCCACCGGGCCACGCCCAGCGCCACCTGCAGCGCCTGCGCGTTCCCCAGCAACCGGTGCTGATCGAGCAGACCCGCCAGGATCTTGTGGATCGTGTAGTAGGGCGCCCACGGGTTCTTGCCGGCCTCGAGATCGTCGAAGACGGACGAGGGGAAGGCGGAGAGATATCCGTCGGCCGCCTGACATGCGGCGAGCCCCGCGACCAGGACGGCAGACCGCTGCCGGAGACCGGCGTCGTCGAGGTGGTAGGCGGCCTGCGCGAGCCCCGAGAGCAGGTGACCGGTCGTGTGCCCGCGCAGCTGGACGTCCGGAGCCTCCCAGCCGCCCAGGGGCTCGGCCGTGCTCGGCAGGCCCGCGGTCACCCGGAACATGTGCAGCATCCGGTCCAGGTCCACGAACCGCAGGTAGGCCACGGTCCGCATCATGTTCTGCCGGTAGCGACTGTCCAGCAGACGGACTTTTCCGGATCTCGTGCCCGCGGCGGCCGGGGTGGCGGTGAGCGCCACCGGCAAGGCCGCGCCGGCGCCCAGGACCGTACGTCGCTTCATCGGTACCACCTCAGCTGGACGGGCCCGAGCAGGCCGTACGCCTGCCGGGCGGCGATGCCGAACACCTCGGGACTGGTCGTCCGCAACCGGTTGAGCAGCGTCGTGGCCACCTCGACCTCGACGGTGTTGCGCCCGGGCCGCAGCCAGGGGCCCAGGTCCACGACCGGGTCGAGCACGTCGGCCGGCGGCAGCGCGCGGCCGTTCACCCGTACGCGGAAGGTGTCGGTCACCTCCCCCAGGTCGAGCCACGCCTTGAGCCCGCGCGGCACCTCGAAGGAGGTCCGATAGGTCCCCACACCGGACACGTCCTCGAGCCCCGGGATCGCCGTCCAGGGTGCCAAGGCGCCGAGCGTGACCCGATGCCTGGACACGCCCGCGGGCTGCCAGTCCTCGACCTCGAGCTCCCACGGCGACAGGACGGTCGTCTCGCCGGTCGGCGTCCGGGCCGGCGGCAGCGAGATCCGCCCGGGCCGCAGCGCGATCAGCATCGACTGACCCGGCTTGAGCGTCGCCCGGACCCGGATCCGACGGCCCTCGCGGACGAAGGGGACGCCCGAGATCTCCCCCGTCCACGCGTCGAGCAGGCGCGGCACGGCGTCGCGCGACCGGGCGGTCAGCCACACGTCGAGGTCGATGTCGGTGATCTTCCTGTTCTCCGCGTGCCGCGCGTTCGCCAGGTAGTAGTAGTCCGTCTCCCCGTCCACCCGATGCACGGTCATCAGCGTCGACCGCTCGTACTCCACGTCGCGGGCGATGCCGCTGAGCGCCGCCGGGATGCCCGCCGCGTCCGGCACGACCGTCGCCAGTTTCAGCAGGTCGGCGAGCACAGCGCGCAGCGAGTCGTTCTCGCCGGGCTGCGCCAGGCCGGTGACGTGCGCGTCGGCCGTCCAGTCGCCGAGCACGACGATCGGCAGGCCGGCCCGGGCCAGGGCGAGCAGCTTCCGCGCGGCCCGCAGCGAGATCGTGTGCTCCTTGCCGCGGAAGGCGTCCCCCTCCAGGATCAGCGCCTTGTACGCCGGGCCGTCCGGCGCCAGCCGCCCGCCCCGGACCACGGCACCGGGCAGGTCCAGCGCGGACTCGGTGAGGAAGCCGTGCGTCCAGCCGATCGGGATGCCGTCGTTCGTCGCCCAGGACGAGCCGATGCCGGTCGCCGTCCAGCCCTTCTGGCGGAAGAACGCGAGGTCCGTGCGGGCCCTGCCGGTGCGCAACACCAGTTGCGTACGCGCGAACCACCCCGCCACATCGCTGACGTGCCGCCACGTCGGCTGCCGCGGCCCCCACGCCTCGGCGTAGCCGATCCCGGTGCCGTTGTACGGCGAGAACGCCGCGAACCCGGGCCACGCCGCGCCGGGTGCCGTGGCGTACGCGAACCCGTGCAGCACCGCCTGATTCACGCCCCCGGCGAACACGCTGCCCATCGTCTGCAGCACTTTGTCCCACGTGGTGCTGTAGGCGCCGTTCGCGTACGCCGCCGACTCGCACGACAGCAGCTCGTGACCGGCCATGTCCCGGCCGGAGGCGAGGACCCGGTAGTCGTCGAGGTTCTTGAAGCCCAGCGACTCACTCTCGGGCACGTCGAGCAGGGTGGCGCTGCGGACGGCGTCGGTGCGGAGGCCGTACGGCTGGACCCGCAGCCGCATCCCGAGACCGTGCGCGAAGTCCCGCAGCGGGATCAGGTGATTCTCGTGATAGAGGTCGGAGAGCACGAGATCGACGTCGTCGCGGACGTGGTTCGACGTGTCGGGGTCGAAGGCGTACAGGTACTTCTCGTTCTTCTGCACGATGATCGGCAGGTAGGGCAGCAGGTCGTAGCCGGCCCGGCGCCGGAACTCGTGCAGAAAGCCGGGCGTCCAGATCGTCTCGTCCGTCTCGATCTCCAGCGAGTCCTCGAAGAGGTCGCCGCCGGCGTCGCGCAGCAGCTCGCGGATCCGCCGGGTGAGGATGACCTCGCGCCAGAAGCCGAGCACCACATCGGTGCCCGCCCGGCTGAAGTGGTCGACCACGTAGGAGTCCGGCGACGTGTGCGGGCCGCCCTCGGGTTCCTGCCCCGATCCTCGCTCGGTGTAGGCGAGCAGCACCCACGTGCCTTCTCCGGTCACGTCGACCTGACCGGGTTCGAGAGTCCGGACCGATGCCGGGTCCAGCACCCCCGCCGACACCACCCGGGCGATCTGCACGATGTCCGCCGCCACCGTTCCGGAATAGGAGCCGGTGAAAGGCGTCACCGTGGTGGCCAGTTCCTTCGCGGCGGCGGGGTGCGAGGGCGTGATCGTGGGCACGGCGGTCGGCCAGGACGGGCCCATGGCCAGGTCGACGGTGAGGCTGCGGGCCTTGGCGCGGCGCAGGGCGGTCTCGACGGCGGTGAGCCACGCGGGGGTGCCCCAGCCGTGCCCCTCGACGTCGAGGTCCGTCCGCACGCTGTGGTGCACGTCCTGGATCTCCACCCCGCCGAAGCCGGCGTCGGCGATCTGGTCCACCTCGCGGGCGATCTCGGCCGGGTCGACCAGGCCGTGCGGCCACCACCAGCGGAACTTCGCGGCCGTCTCGGTGCCCGGCCGGGCGAAGCGGCGCTCGAAGGACGTCGATCCCGGGAAGGTCAGGCCGGGCAGCGGCAGCGCCGCGCCGAGGCTCGCGGCCAGTAACGTACGGCGTTTCATCGGACGGCCTCCAGCTGAGCGTTTGCGACGGCCTGCGGCCGCAGGGTCACCGGGCCCACGAGCCCGGAGGGCAGGATCTTGTTACGGGAGTTGGCGAGGGTGTTGGTGACCCGCACGCCGATCGTGTTGGTGCCGGGCCGCAGGGCGTCGGTCACATCGACGGCGTACGGGTGCCAGAGCGCGACCGGCAGCGCCCGGCCGTTCACGGTGACCGTGGCGAGGTCGTGCACCTCCCCGAGGTCGAGGACGAGCCGCCGCTGCGCGAGGTCCGCCTTGTCCAGGGCGACCGTCGTCTCGTAGACGCCACTGCCGGAGAACGTCGGGTCGAAGGTCGTCCACGAGCCCAGGGGCCGCTGCTCCGCCACGGCGCCGGTCTTCTCCAGGCGCACGGTCCACGGACCGGCGACCGGAATCGGCGTCAGCGGATCGGTGACGGTCACACTGCCGCGGTAATCACGACGGCGATCAGTCCCTTCGAGCCGATATGTCCCGGGTGCGCCGGCGGTGACCGTGGCCCGCAGTCCACGACCCCTCGCGACCACCTCGGTGGCCGACCCGCTCGTCAGGTGCGCGGTCTCCTCGGTGTTGCGGAAGACCACTCCCAGGGTCTCGTACGGCTGCAGCGTGATCGGCACCGTGGAACCGTCGTAGGTCGTCGCCGTCGCCGTCGAGCCGGTGCGCGGGTCCCAGATCTCCGGCACGCCCCGCGCCGGGAAGGTCGCCGTGGTCGTCACGACCTGGTCGCTCTCGTTGGTGAGCAGGAACGCGACGTCGTCGCCGCGACCGGTCCGCTTGACCCGCACCGCCTCGGCCGCCGGCCGCAGTGTCACGGCCTGCTCTCCGGGGACCGAGGTCCTGATCCCGCGCAGGACGTTGCGCAGTTCCGCGTCCTTGCCGGTCGCCTCGTGCTGCGGCAACTCGTCGGCGACCAGCCTGCCGCCACCTCGGACGAAGGCGGCGAGTTGCTTCGCGGCAGCCAGGTCCAGGATCGGCGTGGGCGGCAGGACGACCTGCCGGTAGTCGGCCTTGCCGACGTGCAATACCCCTCGCGACGACGTGGCGGGGAACCGGGTCGCCGGGTCGCCCGCCAGCGCGTTGTCGGTCACCAGGTCGAAGTCGATCTGCCGGCGTTCCAGCTCGAACGCGGTCTCCGCGAAGTCCTCGTCGAGAGTGTTCGCCGTCGCCCTGGTCTGCTCGGCGGCGCGCTGCGGCTGGATCAGGGCCGTCTCGGCGAGGTCGGTGCCGCGGCCCAGCTCCATGACCCGGCCGATCCACGTGTCGACCGTGGGCATCTCGGCCCAGAAGGTGCTGCGCGGCCCGAACGGCGGCGGGAAGTTGACGTTCGTCTCGTCGGTCCACATGGCGTGCAGGAACGTCTGGTTGACGCCCCGGGCCGCCAGCGCGCCGACCGTGGCGTGCATGTAGTCGGGCGCGATCTGCCAGCCGCCGTTGCCGAAGGTCTCCATGACCACGCGTTCCGCGCCGCTCTGGTGCGCGGCCGACGCCGAGTTGCGCGCCAGCATCGTCTGCTTGCCCGCCGTGTAGTCGGTGGTGATCATGTCGCTGCCCGGCACCTGCGCCCACTGGTTGTCCTTGCTCAGGTCGCCGGTGCTGATCATCCGGTCCTGCGGGCCCTCCTCGTCCAGCAGCGGGTTCGAGATCAGCTTCAGGCCGTGCCGGGCCATCCACTCGGCCTGCCGCTGGTAGTAGCTGGTCGCGAAGAGGTTGTTCACCGCCCGCCAGTACGCGCCCCCGGCCGGATCGATCCCGTCGGCCGCCGCCAGGTACGCCGTCCCCGGTCTGCCCCCGGCCGCCTCGACCGCGTCGGCCAGCCCCGGCGACCACGGGAGCCGCTTGAACGGGTGGGGTTGCGCCGAGGCGATGAACGACTCGTCGTCCCAGAAGCCCGGGACGACCGTGCCCATGGCCCACGGCCAGCGGCGGGCGTACTCGGCCGGGACCACGTCGAGCCACGCGTCGACCGCCGCCGGGTCGAGCAGGTCGAGGTAGTTGCGCACATAGCCGCTGGAGTCGTCCCGCAGCAGCGTCGAGGCGAAGACGTCGACCTGCCAGCGTCCGGCCGGCACCTTCCAGGTCGAGCCGCTGATCTCGGTGATCGCCGTGCTTCCGACCGGCCGGGCGGCGGCCGCGGTGATGCCCGGCAGGCTCACCCGGTCCTGCGCGAAGCCGGCCAGCCCGGTGGCGTCGGTGAAGTCGTTCGTCCACAGCGTGTCGCCCGCCGGGTTCCACACGGTCAACGTGTCCCACTGCGACCGCTGGGTGCCCTCGGCCGCCACGGCTGCGGCGCCTTGCCGGTACGTGGCATCCGTCGCGACCGGTTGCACGGTGTTGTTGATCGTCGGCGCGATGGTGTCCCCGCTGACCTTCACGGTGACCGTCTGCGCCCGGGTCGCCGAGAAGCCGGGCGTCGCGACGCCGGTGGTGAGTCGCGTCTTCACGCCGTCGTCGACCCGATAGACGCTCGCCACGCCCTTGACGTCGACGTCCACGAGATAGCCGCGCGTGCCGGTGGCGTCCGCGCGTACCCACAGCTGGGTCCCGCCCGTGGTGAGCGTGACCTTGCCGGTGACCGTGTAGTCCGTCCAGCCCGTGCCCGGCTGCAGCGCCGCGGCGCCGGGCCTGGTGGCCGGGTCGACGACCAGCTTGCCGCTGTCGACGCTGAGCCCGCTGGTCCGCGCGAGGGTCAGCGTCGCCGGTCCGTCGACCACGCGGGTCGAGCGCAGCAGCGCCTTGAGCCGGAGCTCCGGCCGGGCCGGGAACGTCCGGGTGCCGACCGTGCCGCCGTTGACGACGTAACCGGCGGCCCGGCCGCTCGGGAAGTTGTTGTCGTTGAACAGCCAGATCTTCATGCCGGTGCGCTGCGCCTCCCGCAGCACGTGCTCCACCAGCGAGAACCACGCCTCGGTGAAGAAGGCGGGCTGCATGGCGTCCCCGCCGTACGGGAAGAGGACCGCCTCGTGGATCCCCTTGGCGCGCATCTCCGCCATCTGCCGGTCGGTGATCGCGGTCGTGATCGTGTTGTTCCAGTACCAGTAGACGGCGGGCATGCTGCTCTTCGACGGGTTCGTGAACGCCGCGGGGCCGAACCCTGCTCTCGCTTCGGCCGGCGCCGCGAGTCCCAGGACGACGGTCAGCAGGATCACCAGTGCTCTAGGCATGGAAGCTCCAGGTGCCGGGGCCGACAGTGCGGACCTTGCCGCCGGGCAGATGGACCTCGGCGGTCGTGCCGTTCGGAACGGTGACCCGGAGGTCGGTTCCCGCGCCGGTGCGCTGCCAGGACACCGCCACCGGGCCGTGCGGGGTGTCGTAGCTGCCTGCCACGCTGGTCAGGTCGCCGACCATCGCCGGATCGATGACGAGTTCCCGGAAGCCGGCCGAGCCGTCCGCCTGGCCGATGCCGGTGAGCCGGGTCAGCAGCCAGGAGTCGAGCGCGCCGAGCATGAAGTGGTTCTGCGACTGGCCGCTGCCGCCGTCCCAGGTCTCGCCGAGCGACGTGTTGCCCCGCACGACCTGGTAGCCGAGGCTCGGGCTGGTCGTCTGCGACGCGACCGCGTAGACGACGTCGTCGCGGCCGTTCGCCGAGAGGACCCGGAGCACGGACGGGAACGAGATCTCGCCCATGACCAGGTGGTTCCCGGCGCCCTGGACGCTGTCGACGAGGTGCCGGAGCTGGGCCGCCTGGAGGTCCGCGGGCACCGCGCCCATGTCGAGGGCGAGGGCCGTCGCGCCCTGACCGCCGCCGCCGAAGAGGCCGGTGGCCGGGTCGTAGTACTTGGCCCAGACGGCTGCCGCGAGCGCGTCCGCCTTGGCACGGTAGGGGGCCGGATCCTCACCGAGCACGCCGGCGATCTGCGCCATCCCGTCCGCGATCCGCCAGATGCCGAAGCTGCCCGGGATCGCCTTGGGCATGGCCGGCTTCTCGGTGGTGATCCAGTCGCCGAGCCCGTAGTCGTAGACGCCGTTCACCCAGCGGGCCGTCTGTCCCTCCAGGTAGGACAGGTACTGCCGCATGCGCGGCCAGTAGGTCTCCAGCTGAGCGGTGTCGCCGTACGTGCGGTAGACCTGCAGCGGCACGAGCACCAGGGCGCCACCCCAGTTCGGGTCGTCCCGGTAGGAGCCGGCCAGCGTCACGTAGTCGGGCACGGTGCTGGGCACGAGACCGGACGCCTCCTGCCCGTCCGCCATGTCCCGCACGATCTTGTCCAGGTACGCCCGGACGTCGTAGTTGCGCGCGATCGCGTCGAAGGCCAGCTGGTCCTGCTCGAGCCAGCCCAGCTTCTCGCGGCTCGGGCAGTCGGTGAGGACGCTGTTCATGTTGCTCTCGACGGCGTGGCGGGTGAGCCGGTGGATGCCGTTGACGATCTCGTTGGAGCTGGTGAACGTACCGGCGGAGGGGTTGTCGGCCATGACCCGCAGACCGGTGACGCTGACCCGGGCGTCGCCGACCACCTCCAGGTAGCGGAAGCTGTGGTAGCCGAAGTCGGGACTCCACGTCTGCGTCCGGCCGCCGCTGGTGAAGCTGTCCCAGATCGGGGCGCCGACGTTGCTCTTCGACTGGTCGGCGTGGCCGTCGCGCAGCGCCTCGGCGGGGAAGACCCGGATCGTCGTGCCCCTCGGCGCGGTGACCGTGAGCTGCGGGATGCCCGCGATGACGCGTCCGAGGTCGTAGATGGTGCCGGTCTGCACGGCCGGCAGCTTCTCGACGACCCGGACGGGCTCGCTGAGCCGGCCGGTGAGTGCGCCGACCCGCTGCCCGGGCACCACGGTGTCCCACGTCGCCTTGCCGCCCGGCTTGTTCCAGCCCGGGATCTCGCGGCGGGCGTCGTAGTCCTCGCCGCCGTACCAGTTCGAGGCCGTCGTCGCCCCGAGCGTGGTGCGCCAGGTGCTGTCCGTGCCGATCCGCTGCCTGCTGCCGTCGGCGAGGGTCAGCTCCAGCTGGGCGATGACTTGCGGGTCCGCGGCCGTACGCGCGAACTTCCGATAGCGGCCCGCGGTGTGCAGCGCGTCCGCCGTGCCGTTGCCGACCGCGATGCCGATCGTGTTGGCACCCCTGCGCAGTTGCGACGTGACGTCATAGGCCGCGTAGGTGACCCGGTCGGCGTAGTCAGTGTTGCCAGGCTCGAGCACCGCGTCGCCGACCCGCTGCCCGTTGAGGCTGGGGACGTAGACGCCGAGGCCACTCACATAGAGGCGGGCGCTGGTGACCGATGTGTCGACGAGGAAGTCACGCGCGAAGAGCGGCAGTGCCTCGGGGAGCCAGGTGTCCGGGGTCTTCTGCCCGGTGATCGTCGCGGCATCGGTGAACTCGTCCGCCTCCGCGGTCTGGATCCTGTAGTCCACCGGAAAGTTCGGCGTCCTGCCGTCCGCGGTCAGCGTGTCCGTGCGCGGATAGAGCAGCACCTGATCGACGCGCTTGGCCGTGCCCAGATCGATGGTCAGCTGGATGCTCGCGTCGGGGCCGGCGTGCGCGGCACTCTGGTAGCCCGCGTTGCTCGCCTCCTCCGGGTTCGAGGTGGTGAGCCCGTCGGCGATCAGGCCCGGCTCCCACTCCTTGCGGACGGTCTCGGTCTCCGAGGCGGTCACGAACTTCTCCCGGCCCGCGGCCAGGTTGACGCCCGGGTCGGCCGAGTCGCGCACCTGCACCTCGGCGAGCTGCAGCCGATAGGTGAGCTGCGGGAAGCGCCGGGCGTCGCCGGCCGTCACGAGCTGGTTCTGCGCGTTGATCGGCTGCTCGGCGAGGGGCAGGCCGAGCTTGGTCACGTCGAGGCGGACGTACCGGGCGTCGCGGGCGGGCAGGTCGACCACGACCGGCTCGGCCGCCTTGGTGCTGAGCTGCCACCGCTTGTTGGCGATCCAACCGGCGGACCAGTCCCGGAGGCCGGTCTCGAACCAGGTCGGCGCACTCCAGCCGCCGGCCGCGCCGGACCAGGTGCGGACGCGCCAGTAGACGCGCTGGCGGCTGCCGATCGGCTTGCCCCGGTAGACGGTCTCGCTCTCGCTGCTCCCGACGCGGCCGGAGTCCCAGAGGTCCGGCTTGCGGAGCAGCTTGGCGAGGGAGGTCGCGGCCTGGATCCGGTACGCCGTCTGGGTCGGCGTGGCGATCCGCCAGCTCAGCTCCGGCGCGGTGGCGTCGGTGCCCAGTGGACGATCCTGGTGATCGCTGCGCAGGAAGGTGGGGGCGGGCGGGGCGGCACTGGCCGGAACGGCTGTTCCGGTGGCCGCCAGGACGGCGGTGAGCAGGACGGTGATGCTGCGACGCACGGCGACTCCTGTCCCGGAATCGTTTCAAGGGCACCACAAACTGGCGGCGTGGTGGACGCCGCAAGCTGTTAACCGTGATCGTGAAACGTTTTAACAGGGTGGTAACAGGGACCGTAATCCGCGACACAGGAGATCGTCAATACGTCACGCTGCGCATGCGAACGGGACGGCCCCGGACAGGACCGCCCCGCTCCCCCCGGTGCTACAGAGAAACGCTGGTGTACTGCTTGCCGCCCTCGGTCACGACCCGCACCGAGCCGACCTGGTCGAGCGGCACGAGCGCGCTGCCGTCCAGGGTGGTCCCGTCGTCGGCGCCCGCCTCGGAGACGAGCCAGCTGCCCGCGAGCGTCACCTTGCCCGACTTGTCGACGACCTGCAGCAGGCACCGCTCGCCCTGCGGGATGCCGGCCACGGCCGCCTTGACGCGGATCCAGCCCGGCGCCGGGGTCAGCGCGACGGTGATGCGTGCGCCGGTCGTGGCGTCGACCGCGGTGGCCGTACGGGTGCCCGGCGCGGCCGTCGGCCCGGACGACACCGCGGCCGTGGGCTGGGCGACGGGCGGCGCGTCGCTCGGGGAGGTGAAGCGGCCGACCGCGGCACCCCCGGCCACCGCCGCGGCGACGACCACGGCGGCCGCGACGCCCACGAGCGTCGAGCGGCGGCGGTTCGCCCCGGACGACTCCTGGCGGATCTGCCGCAACGTGCGCTGCAGCAGCAGGTCGGCGTCGTCGGGTGGGCCGTCCAGCAGCATCGCCTCGGGCACGGCTTCCAGCGCCATGGTCCACTCCTGCAGGGATTCGGCCTCGGCGCGGCACTCGGCGCAGGTCGCGAGGTGTTCCTCGGCCTGCCGGTGCTCGTCCGCGTCCAGCGACTTGGTCAGGTAGCCGGCGAGGTCCACGTGGTTGATGTTCATGAGGCAGACCGTTCCGTTCCGGCGGGGCTCAGCGACTTGATCTCACGCAGAGCCCGGAGGGCGTAGAAAGAACGTGATTTGACGGTTCCGGGTGGGATGCCCAGGGCCTTCGCCGCCTCGGTGACCGTGCACCCTTGCAGATAGAGCTGTTCCAGCACCTCGCGATGCTCGGCCGACAGGCGGCTCAGCGCGTCGACCACCACCATCGCGTTCACCACCTGCTCGGCGTGGTCCTCGTCGGACGGCACGTCGACCGGGCTCTCCCGCACCTCGGGGGCGCGGGCGTTGCGGGCCCGAATCTGATCGGTGACGATGTTACGGATCACGGTCAGCAGCCAGCCGCGCACCGACCCCTTGCCGTTGACGAGGCTCTCGGGATGCCGCCAGGCCCGGACGAGCGCCTCCTGCACGACGTCCTCGGCGGCGGCCCGGTCCCTGGTCAGCTGCGTGGCATAGGCCAGCATCGCCCGGCCGTGCTCGGCGAACAACGATCTGACCAGTGCCTCGTCAGCCACCTCCCGGCGGCGTTGGAGCCTGAACCCCGGCATGCTCTTCCCACCTTCTCGCACGGCTTCTCGCACGGCGTGGCCGACACTGCCGAGGCTGGCCGGACGGAGCGCGTGCCCGGCCACCCCCGACCCCCGTTGCGTCGGTCTGACTCTCCCCACACGTGCGCGGGTTCGGAACGGTTCAGAAAAATTTCTTTGAACCGCCCCGGCCGTTCCCCCGTGTGGGTGGCGTAACGCTGAGTTTCGACGCCGACAGTCCCGCAGGGGGAAGACCATGAAGCGCACCCGTACCGCCGCTGCCGCCCTGGCGCTCACTGCGCTGCTGGGTATGACCGCTTGCGCCCGCCCGGCCCCGGCCGGAGTGGCCGACCTCGCCGCCGAGCCCGGCGTGCCCGAGGCCTCGGCCTCCGTGACGCCCAGTGACGACGTCCCGCCCGAGCTCCAGGTCATCCCGTCCGCGTCCGCCCCGGCCGGGCAGGGCGCCTCCGACGACGAGGAAGAGGCCGTCGTCGAGCCGCCCACCGTCGCCAAGACGCAGAAGTGGGTCAAAATCTTCAGCGGCCCGTCCGACAAGGACATCACTCCGCCCGAGAGCATCACCTCGGGCAGCAAGACGGTCGAGCTGAACGCCACCGAGAACGACGAGATCGGCACCTACGTCACCGACGGCGCCGGCCGCACCCTCTACCGCTTCGACGAGGACGACAACAAGCCGCCCAAGGCCACCTGCAACGGCGACTGCGCCAAGACCTGGCCGCCGCTGCTCATCAAGAGCCCCGGCAAGATCTTCCCCAAGGGCATCGACCCCCAGATCCTCGGCTACGTCGAGCGGGCCGACGGCCACTGCCAGGTCACCATCAACGGCTGGCCGGTCTACTACTTCGCCAAGGACGCCGAGCCCGGCGACATCAAGGGCCAGGGCGTGAAGGGCACCTGGTTCGCCGTGGCCCCGGACGGCGGCAAGACCCAGCTCCCCGACGGCGGTTCCGCCCCCGACTCCGACTCGGGCACCGGCGGCGGGACCGGCGCCGACAGCGACGCCGGCCCGGTCGAGAACCCGCCGGCTCCCGGCTACTGAGCCCACCCGAACCCCGCGACCCCGGCCAGGCCTCAGCACAGGCCGGGCCGGGCCACCGCGGAGCCACGCCGGTCGCGCCTTCAAAGCGGTGCGGCCGGCGTCCGGCCGTCAGGCTCAGGTGCGCGGCCGGCGTTCAGGCGTCAGGCGCAGGCGCGGCGGCTTTTCGGCCGTCAGGCGCAGGTGCGGCCGGCGTTCAGGCAGTCGGCGATCTTTTCCATCAGGCCCGCGGGCATGAGGTTGACGAAGAAGGCATGGTCCGTACGCGGACTGTGCCGCTGCGGGTCGAAGGCGTCGATCCGGTACGGCGTCCCCCGCGGCACCTCGTAGGCGACCGTCAGTTCGAGCCGCGGCACCGGGAAGGTCGACACCGGACATCCGCCGCCCGCCTCGGGGAAGACGAGATGCTGGCGGTGGCCCTTGCTGTCCACCCGCCGGCCGTCCCAGCAGCTCGGGAAGTCGAAGATGCGCAGGACACGCTCGCCCCGCCCGCACACCGGATAGAGCAGGGTGCGCCTCTCGGTCTCGCCCGAGCAGCTCCAGACCGGGGCCGCCAGGGCGCCGCCGTTCGTGAACGCGTACGCGTCGCCGACCGCACCGCGCAGCAGCTGGGGCATGGGCACCACGGGCGTGCGCGGATTGCCGTAGAACCGCAGGGTCACCTCGGCGGGCACCTGCACCGCGCCGTCGTGCTCGCCGGTGCCGCCCATCCGGAGGGCGGGCCAGTAGTACGTGGACTGGTCGCCGTTCGTGCAGGTGGTGGCGGCGCCGGGCAGGCTCTCGACGGTCGAGCCGACGTCGACGGAGAGATTGCCGACGTAATCGTGCACATGGTGCACAGGGCCGGGCTTCCGCGGGGTGACGACGATGTTGGCGGTGTTCCGGTGGCCGATCTCGTTGCGGCCGCAGTCCCAGCTGTACGACCCGGGCGCCGCGGCCGGCAGCGGCGCGGCGGGTACCTCACCGATGTCGATGTAGTCGGGCCCGAGCTGTGACGATGTCACCCGGGCGGCACCGATGGCCGCCCCGGCGAGCAGGAGCTCGATCGCCAGGGTCAACGCGACAGCCCGGCGCCGGCTCCACGCTTCCGCCATACATTCACCATACGCAGGCGCCGACACACCCAGCGTGTAGCAAAAAGGACAGCGGGGGCCGCCGGCCCCCGCTGATGATCGTCACTTCTTGACGTACGCCTCGTATTCCTTCATCACCGCGTCGGTCGGACCGTCGGCGCGGATCTTGCCGGACTCGAGCCAGATCGCGCGCTCGCAGGTGTCGCGGATGGACTGCTCGCTGTGGCTGACCAGGAAGACCGTGCCGGCCTCGGCGCGCAGGTCGCGGACGCGCTGCTCGCTGCGCTTGCGGAACTTGGCGTCGCCGGTGGCCAGCGCCTCGTCGATGAGCAGGACGTCGTGCTTCTTGGCGGCCGCGATGGAGAACTTGAGGCGGGCCGCCATGCCGGACGAGTAGGTGCGCATCGGCAGGGAGCTGAAGTCGCCGCGGTCGTTGATGCCGGAGAAGTCGATGATCTCCTGGGTGCGGGCCTTGACCTCGGCGGGCGACATGCCCTGGGCGAGGCAGCCGAGGACCACGTTGCGCTCGCCGGGCAGGTCGTTCATGAGGGCGGCGTTGACGCCCAGCAGGGACGGCTGGCCGGCGGAGTAGATGGCGCCGCGCTCGACGGGGAGCAGGCCGGCGATGGCCCGGAGCAGGGTGCTCTTGCCGGAGCCGTTGGTGCCGATCAGGCCGATGGCCTCGCCCTTGTACGCGACGAAGCTCACGCCCTTGACCGCGTGCACCTCGCGCAGCCCGGACGGCTTGGCGCCGGTGACGATGCGCTTGAAGCTGGCGACCGGGCTCTTGGCGCCGCCGCCCGACTGCTGGACCCGGTAGACGATGTGGGCGTCGTCCACGATGACGGTGGGTTCGCGATCAGCCACGGCCGTAGCCCTTCTCTCCGCGCCAGAAGTAGATGTAACCGCCCAGGCCGGCGACGACGGCCCAGGCGACGGCCAAAATCCACAGCGTCAGCGGCGAGGAGGCCAGCGGCACGTCCTGCATCAGCGCGTGGCGCATGAGGTCGATGTAGACGAGCAGCGGGTTGGCCTCGATGAGTTCGCGCAGCCAGCCGATGTGCACGGTCTCCTCGAACTTGGTGACCGGGTAGATCACCGCGGAGCCGTAGAGCCAGATCCGCATGATGAACGGGACCAGCTGCTTGAAGTCGGCGACCTTGGAGCCGAAGCGGGCCACGGCCATCGCGAGGCCGGCGTTGAACAGCGTCTGGAGCAGGAAGATCGGCACGAGCAGCAACCACTCGAAGGTGATCGGCTCGCCGAACGCCAGAACGATGATCATGAGGACCGCCATCGAGGCGATCATGTTGCGCACCTCGACCACGGTGATGGCGAGCGGCAGGCTGGCCCGCGGGAAGTGCAGCGCCCGGATCAGCCCCATGTTGCCGCTGATGGCCTGGGTGCCGGACTGCACCACCGACTGGGTGAAGCCGAAGATGAAGACACCGGTGCACAGGTACGCCGTGAAGTTGTCGATGCCCCGGGAGGTCTCCAGGATGACACCGAAGATCACGTAGTAGACCGCCGCGTTGAACAGCGGGGTCAGCACCTGCCAGAGCATGCCCAGCCGGGTCTTGCCCAGCGAGGAGGTGACCTTCGCGTTCGCGTACGACGCGATGAAGTGCCTGTACGCCCACAGCTGCCGGGTGTATTCGGGCAGGCTGGGCAACCGCCCGGCGAAGGTGAGCCCGTGGCGGCGAGCCAGCTCGCTCAGGGGCACGCCGGTGTCGGAATCGGCGACCGCCGTCTGTGACATGGGGTGGCGCTCCGATCTGCTCGGTCCGTCGGGGGATGGGGACCTGGATTCGCGCGACGACACACCAGCAAGTGTGCCGCGATGAAACGCAGTCGTATCGACGACCGGTCGAAAACTAACCGAACGAACGTCGAAACGCAACCGTTGCGTTCTGGCGTATAGTGTCCTCGTGGCGACAGCAAAACGCGCACCGGCCGGTGCGGCCGTACTCCGCGGGGACATCACCGCGGCCATCCGCAACGCCGTGATGCACGAGCTGGCCGAGGTCGGTTACGGCCGGCTCTCCATCGAGGCCGTGGCGCGCCGGGCCGGCGTCGGCAAGACGGCTGTCTACCGCCGGTGGAAGAACAAGCTCGAAATGGTCCTCGAGATCGTCTCCGGCGTGGCAGAGCGTAGCGTGCCCATGCCCGACACCGGTAGCTTTGCGTCGGATCTGCAACTCTTGATGTTCATCGTCAGCAAGGCGCTCCAGCACCGGATCGCCTCGCAGATCATCCCTGACCTCATGGCCGAGGCCGCGCGCAACCCGAAGATCTCGGAGACGCTGCAGCGGGCGCTTCGCACGCATCAGGTCACTCTGGGTGAGAAGATCGTCGGCCAGGCGATCGAGCGCGGCGAGCTGCCGGCCGGCACCGATCCCGAGATCGCGGTGGACCTCATGATCGGCCCGCTCTACTGGCGGCTGGCGGTGTCCCGCACCCCGTTCGACGACGACTACCTGGAGAAGATGGCGGCCTACGTCACCGCGGCGCTGAAAGCCGGTCCTCCGCAAGGGTGAAGGTGCTGATCAGCTCGGGCGCCATCGGCCGGGCGAAGTGGAAGCCCTGCGCCCGCAGATAGCCCAGGTCGCCCAGCCGCTCGGCCTGCTCCGGCGTCTCCACGCCCTCGGCGACCGCCTCGACGCCCATCGTCCGGGCCAGCTGCAGCACGGCGCCCGCGATCGCGTCCGGCCCCGGCCCGGGTGCGAACGAGCGGTCCAGCTTGATCTGGTCGACCGGGCAGTTCTTGAGCAGGCTGAGCGTGGACGCACCGGTGCCGAAGTCGTCCAGCGACAGCCGCACCCCCAGCGCCCGCAGCTCGCGCAGCGTCTCGTGGGTCGCCCCGCCGCCGAGCGCGACCGACTCGGTGATCTCGATCGTGAGCCGCGAGGCCGCCAGCCCGGTCTCGGCCAGCACGGCGGCCACCTCCTGGGCGAAGCCGGCGTTCTGCAGCTGCCGGGCCGACACGTTCACGCTCATGCTGCCCGGGGCCCGGTCGCCCAGCTCGCGCTGCCACGCCGCCGCCTGCCGGCACGCCTCGCGCAGCACCCAGCGCCCCAGCGGCACGATCATGCCGGTCAGCTCGGCGCCGGGGATGAACTCGCCCGGGTTCAGCAGGCCGCGTTTCGGGTGCACCCAGCGCACCAGCGCCTCCACGCCGGTCAGCTCGCCGCCGGGCAGGGTCACCACCGGCTGGTAGTGCAGGACGAACTCCTCGCGCTCCAGGGCGGCGGTGAGGGCGGCCGTGATGCGGTGCCGCTCGGCGCCACGGGCCTCCGAGCCGGGCCGGTAGCGCTGGTAGCCGCCGTCGCCACGCTCCTTGGCCTCGTACATGGCGATGTCGGCCTGGCGCAGCAGGTTGCCCGGGTCGTCGCCGCCGTGCCCCTCGACCACGCCGAAGCTCGCGCGCACACTCAGCAGGTGCCCGTCGACATCCACGGGTACGGCCAGCACGTCCGCGATCCGCTCCAGCACCCGGTCCACGCTCCCGCCGTCCAGCCCGTCGAAGAGGATCGCGAACTCGTCGCCGCCGAGGCGGGCCACGGTGTCCGACGGCCGTACGGCCGACAGCATCCGCTCGGCCACCGCCACCAGCAGGCCGTCGCCGACCGCATGGCCCAGGGTGTCGTTGACGGTCTTGAAGTCGTCCAGGTCCACGAGCACGATGCTGATCGCCTGGCCGGTCCGGGCCTGCCGGACGCACGCCTCGACCCGCTCGCCGAAGAGGGCCCGGTTGGCCAGCCCGGTCAGCACGTCGTGGGTCGCCTCGTAGCTGAGCCGCTCGTGCGCCTCGACCGTCTCGGTCACATCCCGGGAGTTGGTCACGATGCCCCGTACGCTGGGCTCGTCCAGCAGGTTGGCGCCGGTGGTCTCCATCGTCCGCCACGAGCCGTCGGCGTGGGCGAAGCGGACCCGGTTGGTCATCACGGTGCCGGGCGCCGCGAGCAGCTGCGCCACCGCCTCGGTGAGGACGGCCCGGTCGTCCGGGTGCGCCCGCTCGCGCAGGTCGGTCCCGATCAGCGTGCCCGGCGCGCAGCCCAGCACCCGCTCGACCGCCGGGCTGATGTAGGAGATCCGGCCGCCGAGCTCGGTGATCGTCACGACGTCGCTGGAGTTCTGCACCAGCAGACGGAACCGCTGCTCCTTGAGCCCCAGCTCCAGCATGTTGGTGTCGATACGGGCCAGCAGCTGCGCGTTCTCCCGCATCGAGGTCAGCTGGCGCACGATCACCAGCGCGGTGAGCACGACGGCGGCCACGGCGACCGGCAGCAGGCCGTCGCTGTCCCGCACGATCAGGACGATGAGCAGCGCACTGGTGGCGCCGGCGGCCAGGTAGGGCAGGGTGCTGTAGTGGCCGCCCTCGGCCGGGCCCGTCGCCTGCCACCGCGCGGCCAGGGCGACGAAGAAGGAGCCGACCGGCACCACGAACAGCTTGGCGTCCAGGTAGGGGTGCAGCTGGAACAGCGGCTGGAGGACCGCCCCGAGGATGCCGGCGAGGAAGGCCAGCTGCAGCGCCCGCAGGGCCCGGCGGTTGAGGGTGGTGCCGCCGGTGATCGCCGTCTTCGCGATCGCGAAGGCGCCCAGCAGGCCGGCCACGAAGAGCGCGATGCTCGCCACGGGAGCCACGTGCTGGCTGCCGTCGAACAAGCCCCGCGCGGAGAAGTGCCAGTAGAAGACCCCGACCGCCGCGACGACGATGCCGACGTCCAGGCCGGTCGCGATCCGCTGCGCCCGGGTGGTCAGCCCCCACGGCAGCGCGAGCAGCGTCGTGACCATCAGCACGGTGCCGGCCGTCTGGAGCAGGCCGCCGGTGGTGCTGACCTCGGCGACCATGCTGAGGCCGGCGTGCAGCGACGTCGCCGCCTGCACGGCCGCCGCGGCGCCGAGGATGCCGAGGGAGATGCCGATCCGGCGCCAGAAGCGCCGGGTGGCGACCGGGCCGGCGGCGGATCCGGCGCGCCAGCACTGCAG
>NZ_JAUQWH010000074.1 GCF_030757795.1 Actinoplanes oryzae | reverse complement strand
CCGAGAGGGGTGACCGCCCGTTGTGGCGAGTAGGGGCTACCGCCCCGGCGGGTTGATGATGATGGGCCCGCCGTTGCCACCCGGCCGGGGCTTGTCCTCGTCCTTGTCGTCCTTGTCCTTGTCGTCGGGCTTCTCTTCCTTGCCCTTGCTGACCTCGATGCTGACGTAGCCGCCCTTGATCGTCTTGTGGCCCGGGTCGGTGCCGGCGGCCGTACCCTTCGGGCAGTCCGACTCCACCTCCTGGCCGACCGTGGCGGTGAAGCCGGCGCCCTCGATGCGGGAGCGGGCGCTGTCCAGCGAGGAGCACGTCACGTCCGGGATCGAGCGCTGGTCGCCCTCGGAGATCTTCTTGTCGCCCGGCTTCTTGAACTGGACCTTGGGCTTGCCCTCGAGGTAGTCGCGCATCGTGTCCCACACCGCCGGGTTGACGATGTCGTGGGACATGCGGTCGGGGTGGGCCTGCCAGTCCGGGTTGACCAGGTAGCCGGCGACGGTGAGCGAGCTGCTGCCGATGATCAGCGAGGCCGTCTTGTCGTGGTCGGTGGTGCCGGTCTTGCCGTAGATCGGGTGGTCGATGATGCCGTGCGCCGCCGGGGCCGTCCGGCCCTTGCAGGAGCCGAGCTGGGCGCTGTCGCCGACCGGGCAGCGGGCCGCGTCGAGCGCCGCGCGGGCGACGTCGGCGGAGGTGGCCCGGGTGCAGTGCGGCTTGCCGACGTCGAGCTTCTCGCCCTTCGGCGTGGTGATCTGCTCGACCGGGGTCGGGGAGCAGTACATGCCGTCGCCGGCCAGGGTGGCGTACGCGTTGGCCATGTCGAGCGGCGTGGACGCGGAGACGCCCAGCGTGAACGCGCCCCACTGGTGGGCGGAGTCCTCGTCGTTGGCGAAGTCGTAGTCCGACTTGGCGCGGAACTGCACGCCGAAGCGCTTGGCGACGTCGACGACCTTCTCGGCGCCGACCCGCTCCTGCAGCGGCACGAAGTACGTGTTCACCGAGGCGCCGAAGCCGGTCCACATGTTGAAGACGCCGGCCTCCTTGGCGGAGGCGTTCGTCGGGCAGTAGTACTTGCCGTTACACGTCGACGGGCCCGGCGCGATGATGTACTTAGAGATGTACTTGGCCGGGGCGTTGATCGAGTAGGCCAGCGGATAGCCGTTCTCCAGGGCGGCCACCATCGTGAACATCTTGAACACCGAGCCGGCCTGGTAGCCGTTGATGTCCCCGCCGCCGGTCATGAGCGGGTTGGTGGTGTTCGGATAGGTGGCCTTGACCTTCTGCTTCTTCTTGGCCGGGTCCGAGGAGAGCGGGTTCTTCGAGTCGTCCAGCTTGAACGTGCGGTTCGCGGCGAGCGCGCGGACCTTGCCGGTGCCGGGCTGCACGGCGGCGATCAGGAGAGCGTTGCGGTTCTTCTCCTTGATGTGGTCGGCGATGTTCTCGCGGGCCGCGCTCTGGGCCTTGATGTCGAGCGACGTCTGGATGCGGTAGCCGCCGCCCTTGAGGCGCCGCTCCCGGTCGTACGTGGTCGCGCCGAAGGCGTCCTGGGCCAGCCACCACCGGTAGAAGTAGTCGCAGAAGAAGCCCCAGTTGTTGGTCTTCACCGAGACGCAGCCGTTGCCGACGTGCTGGACGGTCCGGCTGATCTTCGTCGCCTTGGCCTTGGTCGCCTCGTCGGCGGTGATGAAGCCCATCTCGAGCATGTCGTTGACGACGTAGTTGCGGCGGTCGAGCGCCTGCGGGTAGCCGCTGGCCGTGGTCGGGTTGAACGCGGTCGGCGCCTTCACCATGCTGGCGAGCAGGGCCGACTCGGCGACCGTGAGGTCCTTGGGCTTCTTCTTGAAGTAGACCTGCGCGGCCGCGGAGACGCCGTAGGCGCCGTTGCCGAAGGGAGCCTGGTTCAGGTAGTGCTCCAGGATCTCCTGCTTCGACATCTCCTTCTCGACCTGCATCGCGTACTTCATCTCGGTGACCTTGCGCTTCGGCGTGTCCTTGGTGGCGTCGACGACCTCCTGGGGGTTCGTCGCCGAATAGGCCAGGGACATGCGCACGTACTGCATGGTCAGCGTCGAGGCGCCCTGCTGGGACTTGCCGCTGTTGTTGCTCACGAATGCGCGGGCGACGCCCTTGAGGTCGACGCCGTTGTGATTGAAGAACTCGTGGTCCTCCGCCGCGACGATCGCGTCCTGCATGTTCTGCGAGATGTCCTTCAGCGCGACCTCGCTGCGGAACTCGTCGTAGAAGACGGCGATCTGCGTTTTGTTGTCGCTCGCGTAGATGCGGCTGATCTGGGGGGTCGTCGCCACTTTCAGCTCGCTCGGCAGGCTCGCGAATGTCTCGCCGCCGGCCTTGGCCGCCAGGCCGGACATGGCCACTGCCGGGAATGCGGCCGCCGCGACGACCACGCCTGCCAGCAGGCCACAGATCAGCAGCGAGGTCGCATTGGCGAAGATGTTGTGATCGCGTCTGCGCATCCAGGAGGTCACGTGAGCAGGGTACGCGAAAGCGGCCCGTGTCCACGCGTCGAGAAGGTCACGGTTCGCCCAGAATGATTCTGTCCCTCCGGTCGGTTGCGCGTGGCGGATTCTGAGAAATTCCCCGGAGATTTCTCCGTCCGGTCAGCCCGGGATGCCCGGAACTCCCGAGGTATACGTATTTGAGGGACAACGTTGCGTAATCGCCCGACTACGGAGCATGATGGTCCGGCGAGACATCGCAGTGACGCCCGCGCGGCCTCGGGGTCCCAGACACTCCGTTCCGGTTCTCGGTAACGGACTGGCACAGGCCGGCCGGCGTCAGGGGGTGAAAGGCAAGGGGGGACGGAACCAGATGGGAATGATCAGCGACTGGCCCAGCATGGCGGCGTGTCAGAGTGGCGACCCTGACGCGCTTTTCGTGCAGGGCGCCGAGCAGAACGTGGCCAAGAGGATCTGCCGCAGCTGCCCGGTCCGCTACGAATGCCTCGCGGACGCACTCGACAATCGTATCGAGTTCGGCGTCTGGGGCGGCATGACCGAACGGGAACGGCGGGCGCTGCTGCGCCGGCACCCGCACGTGGCGAGCTGGCGGAAGATGTTCGAGGCCGCACTGCGCGAGAAGGGCGCTGACAAGGTGCTCGTGTCAACCCGCTGATCACGGGGCCAGAGCGGCACCGATCGTTCGCAGCCCGTCGACGTCGTGCACGTCGGCGGGCTGTGCTGTGACCGCCACCGTCGGCACGGCGGGGAAGGCGTCGGTGAAGCGGGCGGCCACCTTGACCTCGCGCTCGATCTGGCGCAGCAGGTGGGCGTGCACCCGCAGGGCGTCCGCGGTCATCGCCTGGTCGCCCTCGGCCTCCAGGGCCGCGGCGGCGGTCTCGGCCTCGGTCAGCGGAACCGTCTCGAGCGCGGCCCGGTGGATGCGGTTGAGCACCAGCCCGGCCAGCGGCATCCGCTCGGCGACGAGCCGCTCCGCGAAGTACGCGGCCTCGCGGACCGCGTCCGGCTCCGGCGCGGCGACCAGCAGGAAGGCCGTCTGCGGGTCCTGCAGGATCTGGTACGTGGCGTCCGCGCGCTGCCGGAAGCCGCCGAACATCGAGTCCAGGGCGGCCACGAAGCCGGACAGGTCGGTCAGCAGCTGGGCACCCAGGATCTTCTGCACGGCGCGGGAGAACACCCCGAAGGACGCCGTGACCAGGCTGAACATGCTGCGGCCGCCACGCGCGGGAGCCATCAGCATGCGGAGCATCTTGCCGTCGAGGAAGCGGGACAGCCGGGCCGGCGCGTCCAGGAAGTCGAGCGCCGAGCGGGACGGCGGGGTGTCGACGACGATCAGGTCCCACTCGTCCGCCGCGCGCAGCTGGCCCAGCTTCTCCATCGCCATGTACTCCTGCGTGCCCGAGAAGGTCGAGCTCATGGCCTGGTAGAAGGGGTTGGCGAAGATCTCCGCGGCGCGCTGCGGCGAGGTGTGCTGCTGCACGACCTCGTCGAAGGTGCGCTTCATGTCGAGCATCATCGCGAAGAGCTCGCCGCCGGTCGCCTCGGTGTCGATGCCCTTGACCTGCCGGGGCGTGTTGTCGAGCTCGGTCAGGCCCAGCGACTGCGCCAGCCGGCGCGCCGGGTCGATGGTCAGCACCACCGTGCGGCGGCCGTGCTGCTCGGCCGCGCGCAGACCCAGGGCGGCCGCGGTGGTGGTCTTGCCGACCCCGCCGGCGCCGCAGCACACGACGATGCGGGTCGCCGGATCCGCCAGCAGGGCGTCGACGTCCAGAAGCGGGGCGGTGTGATCGGAAGCCACGATTCGAGCGTAACGACTTCCGGCGCGAGCGCTGCGCTGTGTGGCGGGTCAGACACTCATCAGGATGCCCGAGAGCCGGTCCAGCCCGGCCCGGTCGACGCCCGCCTCCAGCAGCGGGAGCTCGACCAGCGGATATCCGGTCTCGGCCAGGTCGCCGCGCAGCGACTCCTCCAGCTCGCGCCGGGTCAGATGCGCCCTGGCCTCGGTCTGCAGGCCCGCCACGGTCGCCGCGTCGCTGGGCAGCCCGGCCGCGACCAGCCCGCGCTTGAGCTCCGCCTTGGTCACCTTGGCCCCGGCGAGCAGCGGCGGCCGGGCGGCGTTGACGATGATCCGGCCCACCGGGATGCGCAGGGTGGTGAGCTCCGCCACGGCGTCCAGCGTCTCCTGGACCGGCATCTCCTCGAGCAGGGTCACCACGTGCACGGAGGTGATCGGGGAGCGGAGCAGGGAGGCGACGCCGTCGCTCTGGGTCTTGATCGGCCCCATCTTGGCGAGCTTCGCCGTCTCCGTCGTGACGTTGAGGAACCGCCCGATCCGGCCGGTGGGCGGGGCGTCGAGCACCACGGCGTCGTACGCCCGGCGGCCCTCGGCGGACCGCGTGGTCGCCTCCTTGACCTTGCCGGTGAGCAGGACGTCCCGCAGGCCCGGCGCGATGGTGGTCGCGAAGTCGATCGCGCCGATCTTGCGCAGCGCCCGGCCGGCGGCGCCGAGCTTGTAGAACATGTCCAGGTATTCGAGGAGGGCCTCCTCGGGGTCGACCGCCAGCGCCCGGACCTCGCCGTCGGCCCGGGGCGGGGTGCCGATCCGCAGCTCGCGATAGGGCAGCGGCTCCAGCCCGAAGAGCTGGGCGATGCCCTGGCGCCCCTCGACCTCGACGAGCAGCGTGCGGTGCCCGCCCGCGGCCAGGCCGAGCGCGAGCGCCGCCGCGACGGTCGTCTTGCCCGTGCCGCCCTTGCCGGTCACCACGTGCAGGCGCGCCGGCCACTCACTTCGACCCATGCTCCGACATTACGCCCGGCTGGTGACGTCGCAGACCAGCCAGCCTGTCTTGCGGATCACGGTGAAGGTGAGCTGCTGCCGGGCGGCCCGCTCGTCGTCGGTGGTCATCGTGAGCTGCACGTCGACGAGGGCCTTGTCGCCGGTGTTGGAGGTCACGGACGGCTCGTTCCAGGCGAACGACGGCGCCGGGTACTCGGTGGCGTACCCCTCGATCTCGGCGACCCGGGCGGTGAGCTGCGTCGCGTTGCGTGCCTCCCGGCACACGTGCTCGGCGGCCGAGGTGGCGTCCTGCCGCGTGTAGACCTCGGTCATGAAGCGGTCGACGGCGGTCGCCGGGTCCGGAGAGCCCTTGCCGCTGTCGGCGTCGCGCAGCAGGAGTACGGCCGACACCGCCCCGCCCGCCAGGATCAGCAGCGTGAGCACCACCGCCAGCGCCATCCACCGCCCGGAACGCCGCCGCCGGGGCGACACGGGCTCGGGGTGCGGCTCGGCGTGCTGCGGGTCGAAGGGCACCTCCCACGGCTGCGGCAGCATGCGCAGCGGGATCGCCTCGGTGGGCAGGTCGTGCTGGACGCCGGGCTGCACCTCGGCCGGCGGCGAGTGGTGGAAGGCGAGGTGGTCGGGCGGGTGCGTGTGCCACTCGCCGGGCTTCTCGTGCTTGGCGTGGAAGGGCTCGGCCGGCGGCGGCTGGTGCCAGACGACCTCCCCCTCGACGGTGTCGTCCGAGACGGCGGGGAACTGATCCGTGCTCCGGTCGTCGGGGCTGAGGGAGGGGTAGTACTCGAGCGGCGCGTACGCGTGCGCGGGCGGCACCGGCTCGGGCGTCTCCCCGGGGTAGGCGCCGAGCGGCGGCCACTGCGGCGGGGCGACGGCGGTGTCGAGGGGCGGGTCCTGCGCCGCGGCGACCGACGAAGGCCGTGCGCCATCGTCCGGTGACGGCTGGTGCGTCATCGTGCTCCCTGGTCCGGCCCGGGGGCCGCCCCTCCCCGACGACAAGCCTAGAGGAAACCGGATGCCGCGGAGGGTTGTCCGCGCTGCGTGACTAGGCTGACGTCGACGATGGGCAGGACAACCCGGAGGCGGGCGAGCAATGCAGAAGTGGGAGTACGTGACCGTGCCGCTGCTGGTCCACGCGACCAAGCAGATCCTCGACAACTGGGGTGAGGACGGCTGGGAGCTGGTGCAGGTCGTGCCGGGGCCGAACCCGGACCAGCTGGTGGCCTACATGAAGCGGCCCAAGGCATGACGGCCCCGGCGCCGGTGAGCGGCGCGGGCGGCGCCGACGCGTACGCCCGGCTGGCCGAGCTCGGCATCACGCTGCCGCCGGTCGTGCCGCCGCTGGCCGCGTACGTGCCGGCCGTGCAGTCCGGCAACCACGTCTACGTCTCGGGTCAGCTGCCGCTGGTCGACGGCAAGCTGCCGTACACGGGCAAGGTCGGCGCCGAGGTCACGCCCGAGCAGGGCGCGGAGCTGGCCCGGCAGTGCGCGGTCAACGCGCTCGCGGCGATCGAGGCGCTGGTCGGTCTCGGCCGGCTCGTGAAGATTGTGAAGGTCACCGGGTTCGTCGCGTCGGCGGAGGGCTTCACCGGCCAGCCCGCGGTGATCAACGGCGCCTCGCAGCTCTTCGGCGACGTGCTCGGTGAGATCGGCCGGCACGCCCGCAGCGCGGTCGGCGTGGCCGAGCTGCCCCTGGGCGCCCCCGTCGAGGTGGAGGTCATCGCCGAGGTGGCGTGACCCGCTGCTACCCAGCGACGTGTGGAGTACGTCGCCGAACGTGACCGGAGGATGCCCGGGTCGCACATTCCGTGCTCGGCTCTCCGCCGTTCGGCGACGTACCATGCGGTTGGGGGTGGGGCTGTGTCGTCGCAGGTCGAGCGGTTTCCGGAGTGGCTGTCGTTGCTGCGTGCGCCCAATCCTGGCCCGATGACGCTGGAGGGCACCAACACGTGGGTGCTGCGCGCCCCGGGCGCCGCCGAGACCGTCGTGATCGATCCCGGGCCGGACGACGCCGGGCACCTCGCCTCGATCGCCGAGCACCGTCCGCTGGCGGCGATCCTGATCACCCACGGCCACCACGACCACGTGGAGGGCGCCGAGACGCTGTCCCGGATGCTCGGCGGGGTGCCGGTGCTGACCGCGGACCCGAAGCTGGGCGACCCGCTCCCCGGCACGCTGGCCCTGGCGGGCCTTGATCTTCAGGTGCTCACCACGCCCGGTCACACCGCCGACAGCGTCTGCTTCACGGCCACCGACGGGCACACCGCGGGCATCTTCACCGGCGACACGATCCTCGGGCGGGGCACGACCGTGGTCGCCTGGCCCGACGGCGATCTGGGTGCCTATCTGACGAGCCTGGAGACGCTGACGGCGTACCCGATGCTCATGCTGCCGGGCCACGGCCCGGCGCGGGCCGACTGTGCCGAGCTGGCCCTGGAATATCTCGCCCACCGCCGGGAGCGGCTCGATCAGGTCCGGGCCGCGGTGGCCGCCGGCTCGGCGACCCCCGAGGCCGTCGTCGACGTCGTCTACCCGGACATCGACCCCGGCGTGCGCTTCGCGGCGGAGTGGAGCGCCCGCGCGCAGCTCGACTACCTGAGGCGGGAATCACAGCCCGGCCCGGTGGAGTTGGACCCGCTGTGACCTGTCCAGTCTGCGGGACCGTCGCTGTTCCCCATGCCCGTTTCTGCCACAACTGTGGTGCCGCGCTGCCCGCCGCGGCCACGTTGCCGGCGGCCGAGCGGCGCATCGTGACAGTGCTCTTCGGCGACCTCTCGGACTTCACGTCCTGGTCGGAGGACCTCGACCCGGAGCGGGTCGGCGCGGTCACCGACCGGGTGCTCGCGGCGCTCGCGGGCGCGGTCAAGACCTTCGGCGGGCACGTCGACAAGCTCACCGGCGACGGCATCATGGCCGTCTTCGGCGCGCCCGTGGCCCACGAGGACGACGCCGAGCGGGCCGTGCGGGCCGCCCTGAGCATGCAGCGGGCCGTGCGCCGGGTCCTCGACGACGAGCGCGGCGGCGGGGCACCGACCGGCCTGCGCGTCGGCCTCAACACCGGCGAGGTGGTCGCCGGCATCCAGGCCTCCATCGAATACACCGTGATCGGCGACACCGTGAACACCGCCGCCCGGCTGGCCGACGCCGCCGCGGTCGGCGCGGTCTACGCGGGCACGCGCACCTCCGCCGGCACGAGACACATCGCGGCGTGGCGGCAGCTGCGCGCGTTACGGCTCAAGGGCAAGCGGGAGCCCGTTCCGGCGTACGAGCTGCTGGGTCTCCGCGACGCCCCCGGCACCCGCTCGGGCCTCGGCGACGAGGCCCCTTTCGTGGGCCGCGAGGCCGAGCTGGGCCGCGTCGCCGGCCGGCTCGCCGAGGTGATCGACACCGGCACCCCGCGCGTCATGGTGATGACCGCGGAGGCCGGCATCGGCAAGACCCGGTTCGCCGGCGAGGTCAAGCGCCTGGCCGCCGGCTACGACGTGGGGCCGGACCGGTTCGCCTCGCACACCGGCGCCCGGGTGCTGCGGGCCCGCTGCCGCGCGTTCGGCGAGCGGCGCCGCTTCGCGCCCCTGGCCGACCTGGTCCGCAAGGCCGTCGGCCTGCCCAAGGACGTCGCCACGGCGATGACCCGCACGGTGGTCGAGGAGCGGCTGCGCAAGGTCGTCGCCCGGCTGGCCCGCGACGGCGAGGCCCCGGACGTGGACATCGACCGGCTGCTCGCGCTCCTGGGCTACGGCGAGGCGCCCGCGAACCCGGTCGGGCCCAACGCCGTGGCCGAGTGGCAGCCGACGAGCTCGCTGCCCGAGACGGAGACGATCCCGGCGGCGGTGGCCGGCCTGCTCACGGCGCTCGCCAAGGAAGCGCCGCTGGTGGTCATCGTCGACGACCTGCACGACGCCAGCGCGGAGACGATCGACGCGCTCGGCGGGGTGCTGTCCCGGCTCGACGGCCCGGTGGTGCTGCTGCTGCTCGGCCGCCCCGAGCTGGTGCGCACGGCCGGCGCGCTGACCGGGCTTGCCGACGCCGAGATCCACAGCCTGCCGCCCCTGCGCGGGGCCGACGCGTCGCGACTGCTGACGTCGTACCTCAATGGGGGCAAGCTCCCGCAGCCGGACGCGGACCGCCTGCTCGCCACCGCGCAGGGCAATCCCTTCTATCTGGCCGAGCTGGTCACGCTGCTGCTCGAGCGCGGGGCGCTGATGCCCGCGGTCGGTGCCAACGCGGCCGGCAGGTGGCAGCTCGCGGCCGGCTCGATGGGCAGCCAGCTGCTCTCCCGCGACCTCGCCGCGGTCCTCGCCGCCCGCATCGACGCGCTGCCGAGCGAGCCGCGCGCGGTGCTGCGGGACGCGGCCGTGGGCGGTGACAGCGTGCCCACCGGCGTGATCGAGGCCCTGCGCGAGCGGCGCGAGCCGACCGACGCGCGCCCCGAGGCCGATCTCGAGCACGCGGTCGACGAGCTGCTCCAGCGGCGCATGCTGCACCGCGTCCGCGGCGGGTACGCCTTCAGCACTCCCCTCATGCGCGAGGCGGCGTACGCGGGCATCGGCCGCGCGGACCTCGCCGAGCGCCACGCCTTCCTGGCCCGCTGGGCGGCCCCGGAGACGATCGACGCGCTCGGCTACGACGCGGCATCGCGGCTGAGTCTCGGCGAGAACGAGCGGGACGCCTTCGTCGCCTCCCACGCCGAGTGCGCGGTCGAGCTGGCCGACGCGGTGAGCCTGCGCCCCGACGCCACGGTCCGGGAGGTCGCGCCCCTGGGCGTCGCGGCGCTCGGCCGGATGGCCCGGCGGGCGCTGGCCAACATCGAGCCGGCGGCCTCCATCGCGTACGCCGAGCGGGCCGCCGCCCTCGCCCGTGACGGTCTGCCGCTCTCCGACCAGCTCGTGCACGCCCGCGCGCTGCTGCGCCTGGGACGGGCCAAGGAGGCGCTGGAGGCCGGCGAGAAGATCGCCCACAGCGGTACGCCCGACCCGGTCTCCCGCGCGGAGGCCCTGCTCGTGATCGGGCGTGCTCAGGAGGCGCTGGGCGATCAGGCGCAGGCGGTCGAGGCCTGGCAGGAGGCCCTCGACGTGGCGACCGAGGCCGAGCTGGCCCCGGAGCGCGCCAACGCGATGCGCCGCCTCGGCATGGCCGACTTCCTGGCCGGCAAGCTGAGCCGGGCGAGCAGCCGGTTCGCCGCCGCCTACCAGGTGACGCTGGCCGCGGGCGACCGGCACGGCCAGGCCTGGGCGCTGCAGAACCTCGCCTGGGTGACCACGACCCGCGGGGACTTCGCCGGGACGGACGCCGTGCTCGGTCGCGCCGCCCGCCTCTTCGCCGAGCTGGGCGACCCCGTGGGGCGCTCCTGGCTGCGCGGCACCACGGCCTTCGCCCGGTTGCTGGCGGGCCGGCTCAACGAGTCGCGCCGGCTGGCCCGGATCTTCCTGCCCTTCGGCGACCGGGTCGGCGAGGGCTGGGCGGTGGGGACGCTGCGGGCGGTCGAGGCGTACGCGTCCGCGGAGCTGGGCGACCTGGGCGAGGCGGACGGCGAGGCGCGCCGGGCGTTCCGGGACTTCGACGCCGTCGCCGACGACTGGGGGCGCGGGCTCGCGCTGGTGGTCCGTGGCGTGATCGCGCGCGGGCTGGACGAGCCCGACCACGCGTACGACCTGCTCACCGACGCCCTCGGCTATGCCGACCGCACCGGGCACCCGCTGCTGCTGGGCATGGCCGGGGTGCTGCGCGGGTTCGTGGCGCTGCGCCGCGGCGACGTGGAGGCGGCCGAGGCGGATGCCCGGCGGGTGATGAGCGCCGTCGAGCCGCACAACCCGCTCGCCCCGGCGCAGGTCGGGCCGCGGGTGCTGCTGGCCGAGGCGCGGTTGCGGGCCGGCGACCCCGGGACGGCGGTCGGCCTGCTCGCGCCGATCGCCAGCGACACGGGGGCGTCGTTGCTGTTCTCGCGGCGGCACGCGCTGGCTTCGTACGCGTCGGCCCTGCTCGCCGACGGCCGGGTCGACACCGCCGGCACCTGGGTGCGCCGGGCGCGCGAGGTCAAGGCCGAGGACGTCCGCAGCGGGGTGCTCGCCGCGCTGGTGCTCGCCCGGGTCGAGGCGGCCGCCGGAAACCTGGCCGAGGCGCGCGCCGCCGCGGCGGAGGCGGTGCTGCTCGCCCACTCGACCGAGCAGCTCAGCGAGCGGCTGGCGGCCGAGGAGGTGCGGGACGCGCTGAGTCTCTCCATCGTGGATCCGCCGGAATCTGTCGCCTACGCGTCTGACGTGCCGGGATGATCCGGTACACCGGTCGCGTATTTTCATAGCCGTGACGGATACCCCGCCTGGCCGCCTGCCCGTGCCCTACGTGCCTGGCATGTCCGGCTTGTCGGTCATGGCCCGCGGCGGGTACGCCACCGTGTACCGGGCCACCCAGGACTCCGTGGGCCGCGAGGTCGCGATCAAGGTCGAGAACAGGACCCTGGACAACCCGCGCGACCAGGCCCGGTTCCTGCGCGAGGCCAAGGCCGCCGGGCGGATGTCGTCGCACCCGCACGTGGTGGACCTGTTCGACGTCGGCGTCACGGTGGACCAGCACCCGTACCTGATCATGGAGCTGTGCGACGGGTCGTACCTGGACCGGATGCGGGTGTCGCCGCTGGGCGCCGCCGAGGCCCGCGACCTGGGCGAGAAGATCGCGGACGCGCTGGTGCACTCGCACGCCAACGGGGTGCTGCACCGCGACGTGAAGCCGGCCAACATCCTGTACTCGCACTTCAACCCCGCGGTGCTGGCCGACTTCGGGCTGGCCGTGCTGGGCGAGATGCGTGACTCGTCGGTGACGCTGGAGGTGCTCACCCCCGCGTACGCGCCGCCCGAGATGTTCTCCCACGCCAACCCCTCGGGCGCCGTGGACGTCTACGCGCTGTGCGCCACCCTCTACGCGGTGATGGCCGGGCGCCCGCCGCGCTGGGAGAGCGACCGCAGTCCGAGTCTGATCACCCTGATGGACCTGTTCAACCGGCCGATCCCGGATCTCGACGGGGTGCCGCCCGCGCTGACCGAGGTGCTGCGTTACGGCATGGCCAACGACCCGCGCGCCCGGCCGACCGCCGAGCAGCTGCGCGAAATGCTGGGGCAGCTGCGGTTCGAGACCGCTTCCGTCTACCGCTCGTCGGGCTATGCGCCCCGGCCCGAGCGGCAGCCGCGCCCGGTGCCGCCGGTCACCCCGACCCGGGACTCCTCGGCGCCCGACGAGACGCCGACCGTCAACACCGAGAACCCGGCGAAGCGCGGCAAGCGCAAGTGGTTCCTCGGCGGCTTCGGCGCGGTGCTGCTGACGGTGGGCGGGCTCTGGATGACGCCGGGCGGCACCACGCCGACCGTGCCGGTGGCCATGTCACAGCTGCCCGGCTGCCCGGCTTCGAGTGAGCATTGTCCCGCCGAGGTCGAGTGCTTCACGCCCCGCGAGGGCAGTGCCGTGGCCCACCGGGTCGCCTGCTCCGCGGAGCACAGCTGGGAGGTCTTCGCGGTGGGCGCGTTGCGGGACGGGCTCGACCCGCGGGACCGGGCCGCGGTCACCACCGATCCCGCGGTGCTCGAGGTGTGCAGCCGGAAGACCTTCCACCGCACGACCACCCGCACCGACAGCGCGCAGTGGTCGCTGTCGGTGCTGCCTCCGGTCGGCGAGGAGCGGACCTTCCGGTGCCTGGCCGGTCAGGGCGCGGGCAGCCTGCGGGGTGCGGTGCTGGCCCGGGGGTGACTACTCCGGGTCGAGCACGGCCAGTAGCTCGCCGGTGTCCACTTCGGCCCCCGGGTGCACGGGCAACGAGGCCACCACGCCCGCCGAGGGCGCGTGCACGGGATGCTCCAGCTTCATCGCTTCAAGGGTGAGCAGCAGCTCGCCGGCGCGCACGCGCTGACCGGGGACGACCAGAACGCGCCGCACAGCACCCGGCAGCGGCGCGATCAATGATCCCTCGGTCGCCTCGGGCGCGGGCAACGGGAAGCGCGACAACTCCCGCAGCGCCACCGAGCCCTCGGGACTGTCCACGTACGACACCTCGCCGACCCGGTGCACCCGCAGCGTCAGCCGGATGCCGTTGACGTCGAGGTCGACCCGCGAGCCGTCGGCGTGCACCACGACCGTCGGCGGGTGGTCGTCGAGCGTCGGGGCCTGGCCGAGCCCGGCGAGATCGAGCTCCTCCGGGTCCACCGAGCGCACCCACCAGCCGGCCAGCTCGCCGTGGCGGTTCATCCGGTAGCCGACCTCGACCGGGCCGGCCGGGCCGTCGTACACGGCCGTCTGCGAGCCCGACGGGACGTTGCGCCAGCCGGACGGAAGCGACCGCAGCACGGGCGCGGCGGACCGGCGGGCGGCGGCACCGGCGAGGGCGGCGGCGAGGCAGGAGATGCGTACGGCGTCCACCGAGGACAGCAGCGGCGCGAACACCTCCGGATGCCGGTCGAGGAAGCCCGTGTCGACGTCGCCCGCCCGGAACGCGCCGTGCCGGAGCACCCGGACGAGCAGGTCACGGTTGGTCACCACGCCGTGCATCTCCGAGCGGGTCAGCGCGGAGGCGAGCATGCGGGCCGCCTCCTGCCGGGTCGGGGCCCACGCGACGAGCTTGGCGAGCATGGTGTCGTACTCGACGCCGACCACCGAGCCGTCGACCACCCCGGCGTCCAGGCGCAGGCCCGGCTGCGGCAGGGGACGGAACGACCCGCCCACGTCCGGTACGCGGAAGCGGTGCAGCGTGCCGGCCGCGGGCAGCCACGCGTACGCCGGGTCCTCCGCGCAGATCCGCACCTCGATGGCGTGCCCGCGGATCGGCGGCGGGCCGGGCATGGGCAGGTGCCCGCCCTCGGAGACGAGCAGCTGCAGCCGGACCAGGTCGTAGCCGGAGACGCACTCGGTGATCGCGTGCTCCACCTGCAGGCTCGGCGTGAGCTCGACGAACCAGAAGTCGCCCTCGTCGTCCAGCAGGAACTCGACCGCGCCGACGCCGACGTAGCCCACCGCGCGCACGGCGATGATCGCCGCCCGGCACAGCTGCTCGCGCAGCGTCGGGTCGACCGCGGGCGACGGCGTCTCCTCGATGATCTTCTGGTAGCGCCGCTGGACCGAGCACTCGCGCTCGCCGAAGGGCACCACCGCGCCGTGCGTGTCGGCGATGATCGGCACCTCGATGTGCCGCACGTTCTCCAGGTAGGGCTCGCAGAAGACCTCGTCGCCGGTCTCCTGCCGGGTCGAGGCCACCGCCTCCGCCAGCGTCGCCGGGTCGCGCACCACGCGCAGCCCGGTGCCGCCGGCGCCGCCCGCGGGCTTGAGCAGCACCGGGAAGCCCGCGACGTCCTCCGGGTCGCCGAAGGTCGGCAGCACGGGCACGCCCGCCTCCGCCACGATCGTCTTGGTCTCGACCTTGCTGTGCAGCGTGCCGAGCGTCTTGGCGGGCGGGCCCACCCAGATCATGCCGGCGTCGGTGACCTCGGTGGCGAACTCCGGATCCTCGGCCAGGGCCCCGTTGCCGGGATGGATGGCGTTGGCGCCGGCGCGCTGGGCCGCGGCGATGATGAGGTCGCCGCGCAGGTACGTCGACGACGGCGCGGTGCCGCCGGCCAGCCGTACCGCGTAGTCCGCCTCGGTGACATGGGGGGCGTCGGCGTCGGCATCGGAGTAGACGGCGACCGTCTCGATGCCGACGAGGCGGCAGGTGGCGAAGACCCGGCGGGCGATCTCACCCCGGTCGGCCACCAGTAGACGTCGGATCACTGCTACCTCTCCTACGGTCTGAAGACGCCGACGTGTTCGGCGCCTTCCACGGACGCGCTGTGCACGGCGGAAAGGCAGAGGCCGAGCACTGTTCGGGTGTCGCGGGGGTCGATGACGCCGTCGTCCGGCAGCTTGCCGAGCGGGCCCTCGACCCCGCGCTCGACCGGCCAGCTGAACAGGAAGCGTGGTTCGTAGGCCCGGCCGTAGACGCCGCCGGCCTCGTCGGGCGGGGCCGCGCCGATCATCAGCGTGAGATGCGGCACGGTGGACTTGGCCACGGCGTGCACCAGCGGCGCCCCGTGCCGGACGTCGGCGGCCTCGTTGGGCTCCGCGGCCGGCGTCCCCGTGTACTGCACGAACAGCAGCGTGGTCGAGGTGGCGTTGGCGAGCTGGATGAAGTGGACGGCCTTCTGCGTCTCGGCCGGCGAGAACGGGTTGCCCAGGTTGGCGACCACGCCGATCGGGTAGCCGTGCAGCTCGCCCCAGCCGGTGACCAGGCCGGTGCCGGTCGCGGGCTTGAACTCGTCGAAGTCGCTGTCGTCGAGGACCCGGGCCAGCACCTCGCGCGGGTCGAACACCGACTGCGGGTCGGGCCCGGCCATGGTGAGCAGGTCCTCGGCGTCGTAGCGGGGCGGCGGCGGAGGTGTCGTGCGCGGCTGCGGACCGCGTTTGCGCCAGTTGAACCGCCGCACGCACTGGCGGGCCAGGCGCAGGCCGTCACGCTCGTCCTCGGCCAGCTGGTCGGCGGGGCCGGTCACGCCGGCGGGGACGGTGGGGGCGCTGCGGACCTCGGGGACCGGGCGGCCGTTGGCGCCGGCCGCGCGTACCGGCTGGGGGTGGATCGTCAGCATCTTGGCGTGCCCGCGCACCATGATCGTGTAGTCCGACAGCGCCGGCAGGTAGGCCGCGTCGCCGGTCGTCGCGCCGAAGACCACGCAGACGGTCGGCACCCGGTCCGCCGTGAGCTGGCTGAGATCCCGGGCGATCGCACCACCCGGCGGCGGCCCGGTCGGCGCCGCGGCCCCGGTCGACTCGACCAGGTTGACCAGCGGCAGCCGGTTGACCGCGGCGATGCGCGCCGCCCGGCGGATCTTCTCCACCGTGTACGGGTTCACCGCGCCGCTGTCCACCGTCGGATCGTTGGCGATGACCACGCACTCGACGCCCTCGACCACACCGATGCCCGTGACCACGCTGGCACCGACCGGGAACTGCGAGCCCCAGGCCGCGACCGGCGAGAGCTCCAGGAACGGGCTGTCCTGGTCCAGCAGCATCTCGACGCGCTCCCGGGGCAGCAGCTTGCCGCGCGCGTGGTGCCGCGTGACCCACTTCTCGCCGCCGCCCGCCCGCGCCGCCTCCAGCGCGGTCTCCAGCTCGGCCAGGCGCTCCAGCATCGCGCTCCGGTTCGCCAGGTATGCGGGCGTACGCGGGTCGATCGCGGTGTCCAGCACGGTCACGTCCTCACCCCGCTGCACTGCACGCCCGCCACCTCGTTCAAGACCGCGCCCTCTCGACCGTCGTATCGACCATTCCGCTAACGACTCGGTGTCCGGGTGCGACACGGACCTTCCTACCCTCGATCAGGGAGAGTTATGTCGCTTTTGTCGGGTTACTGAGGTCTTAAGCGAGGATCAAGAGCTTTTTGTCGTAGCTGGGTGGGGGGTGCGGACCGTCGCTCACGCCGAGGTGCCCGGCGCGACTTCGCTGGCCGCTGGCGCGTCCAGGGCGCGAAGCCCCACCGGGCCACGTGCGTGAGTGGTTGCTGTCACCCCGCAAAACCACGTGCGGGCCGGGTGGTCGCGTGCGTGTCAGCGCTTCCGCACTCGTCCTTGCGTGGGCACGACTCGAAGGCCGCCTCCCTCGGGGAGACGGCCTTCGGGGGCCGGTCATGCCGGTGGCCGGGGCCGGCCGGGTGGATCAGACGCGGGCGCGCCGGGCCAGCCGCTCCGGGTCCAGGATGATGACGCTCTTGCCGTCGAGCCGCAGCCAGGCGCGGGACGCGAAGTCCGCGAGGGCCTTGTTGACGGTCTCGCGGGAGGCGCCGACGAGCTGCGCCAGCTCCTCCTGAGTGAGGTCGTGCGTGACCCGCAGCACACCACCGTCGCGGGTGCCGAAGCGGCCCGCCATCTGGAGCAGGTTCTTCGCGACGCGGCCGGGGACGTCCGTGAAGATCAGGTCCGCCAGGGCGTCGTTGGTGCGCCGCAGCCGCCGCGCGAGCACCCGGAGCAGCTGCTCCGCGATCTCGGGGCGGTTGTTGAGCCACGGGCGCAGCGACGACTTCTTCAGCCGCGCGAGCCGCGTGTCGGTCACCGCGGTCGCGGTGGCCGTCCGGGGGCCCGGGTCGAACAGGGCGAGCTCGCCCAGCATGTCCGACGGGCCCATGATCGAGACCAGGTTCTGCCGGCCGTCGGCTGCGCGCCGGCCGAGCTTGATCTTGCCGGAGAGAACGATGTAAAGGCTGTCGCCCGCCTCGCCCTCATTGAAGACGATGTCGCCCTTCCGGAACTCGATCGTCTCCATCTCCTTGGCGAGCGCCTCGGCAGCCTCCGGGTCAACGCCCTGGAAGATCCCGCTGCGAGCCAGTACCTCATCCATCGCTGTACCTCCGACTACGCGCCTTCGCCGCGCACGATCAGTCTAGGCGCACGCTGGCCGTAAACGGGCGGGCACCCCTCGAACTGGATCTCTGAGCGTAACCACCGCCCCCGGACGCGCCGGAAAACCGTCGCTCTCGGTGAGCGAAGGCTGGCCGTTCGACGGTCGTGGCCGCTTGTCGCCCGACGGTATCGTCCCGGTCGATGAATGCCCACCCCCCGAACCAGCGCCGGGGCCTCTTCGGCAGGCCCGTCCTCACCGCGACGATCGTCGTCGCGGCCCTCCTGGGCGCCGGGGTCGGTGGCATGGCCCTCGCCGACCGCAGCCCGGAGACTCCGCAGGCCCAGTGGCGGGACGCACCCCCGAAGAGTACGGCCAGCGGGGTCCCCGTCGCCGGCACTTCGGAGGATTCACCCGCGGCGCAGGACAGCATCACGTTCTCGGCGACCGGCGACATCATCATGGGCAGCGTGCCGGGCCGGCTGCCGGCGAACGACGGGCAGGGCTTCTTCGACTCGGTGGCGCCGGGGCTCGAGTCCGATCTCGTCATGGGCAACCTCGAGCAGCCGCTCACCGAGGACACGGGCACCAGCAAGTGCGGCTCCCCGCCCCGGGCCGACTGCTTCGCCTTCCGCTCCCCGCCGAAGTACGCGAAGCTCCTGAAGGAAGCCGGCTTCCAGCTGCTCAACACGGCGAACAACCACTCCAGCGACTTCGGGCCGCGGGGCTACACGAGCACGATCGAGGCCCTGGAGAGCGCGGGGCTCGAGCACACCGGCGCCAAGGGCGAGGTCACCGTCGTCGAGGTCAAGGGCGTGAAGGTCGCGGTGATCGGGTTCTCGCCCTACGCGACGGCGAACAACGTCAACGACCTCCCCGCCGCCAAGGCGATCGTCGAGGAGGCCACCGGGCAGGCCGACGTGGTCGTGGTGCAGGTGCACATGGGCGCCGAGGGCTCGGACAAGGATCACGTGCAACCGGGCAGCGAGCTGTTCGCCGGCGAGAACAGGGGCGACCCGATGAAGTTCTCCCGGGCGGTCATCGACGCGGGCGCCGACGTGGTCGTCGGGCACGGGCCGCACGTGCTGCGGGGCATGGAGTTCTACAAGGGGAAGCTGATCGCGTACAGCCTCGGGAACTTCGCGGCCGGCGGCAAGACGCTCAAGCGGACCGGGGTGCTCGGCTACGGCGGCATCCTGCACGTGACCATCACCAAGGACGGCACCTTCACCGGCGGCAAGTTCCTCTCCACGGCCATCAACCCGGCCGGGAAGCCGCTGCGGGACAGCTCCGGGGAGAAGGGTCTGGCGCGGGTGCGTGAGCTCTCGGAGGCCGACTTCGGCGACTCGGCGGCGGTCATCGGCACGGACGGGGCGATCGCGGCCCCGAAGTGACTGTCGTACGGGCGACGTACTCTTGCTCCCGTGAGTCGTCCTCTCGTCGCCGCGTCCGCCGGTGCGGCCGTGCTCGTCCGGTCAGCCAAGCGGTTCGCCAACGAGACGCCGATCGGGCGCAAGCGCCGGGCGCGCAAGATGGCCAAGGCGCTGGCGGAGACCCATCCCGACGCGCACTGCGAGCTGGATTTCCAGACGCCGCTGCAGCTGGCCGTCGCGACGATCCTGTCCGCCCAGTGCACCGACAAGAAGGTCAACGAGGTCACGCCGACCGTCTTCGCGCGCTACCTGACCGCGGCCGACTACGCCGCGGCCGACCGGGGCGAGCTGGAGGAGATCCTGCGCCCGACGGGCTTCTTCCGGGCGAAGACGGATTCGCTGATCAAGCTGGGTCAGGCCCTGGTCGAGCGGCACGAGGGCGTCCTGCCGCGCACGCTGGACGAGCTGGTCGCGCTCCCGGGCATCGGCCGCAAGACGGCCAACGTGATCCTCGGCAACGCGTTCGACGTCCCGGGCATCACCGTCGACACCCACTTCCGCCGCCTGGTCAACCGCTTCGGCTGGGTCCAGGAGGAGGATCCGGTCAAGATCGAGTTCCTGGTGGCGGACCTGATCGAGAAGCGCGACTGGACGATGCTGTCGCACCGGATCATCTTCCACGGCCGCCGGGTGTGCCACGCCCGCAAGCCCGCCTGCGGGGCCTGCACGCTGGCGAGCATGTGCCCGTCCTACGGCACCGGGCCGACCGAGGCGGCGCCCGCGGCGAAGCTGCTCAAGGGCCCGCGCGCCCGGGAGCTCGCCGTGCAGGCGGGCGTCGACCCCGAGCTCGTGCCGGCCGGCGCGGTCGTCGCCCCGGAGGCGCCGTGAGGGCAGCAGGCTGGGTCGCGGCGCCGCTGGTGCTGGTGCTCGGGGGCTGCAGCGCCGATCCGGCGGCCCCGGAGCCGTCGGCGCCCTTCGCCGACTGCGCCGGCCTGACCTCGCCGTTGCCCGCACAGGCGGCGTCGGCCGCCCCTTCGACCACGTCCGCCGATTCCCCCGTCGTCACTCAAAGTGACGGGTCGCGGTTGCCGGACGTGTCGTTGCCCTGTTTCACCGGCGGCGAGTCGGTTCGCGTGGCCGACCTGCCCGGGCCCGCCGTCATCAACCTCTGGGGCTCCTGGTGCGGTCCGTGCCGCGAGGAGTTGCCGCTGATGCAGGAGCTGTCCGACGTCACGGCCGGGCGGCTGCGGGTGCTGGGCGTGGACACCCGCGACAAGAAGGACGCCGGCGCCTCCTTCGCCGCGGAGCACCAGGTGTCGATGCCGACGCTCTACGACAAGGACACCGCGCTGCTCACGGCCCTGGGCAGGAGCACCCTTCCGGTCACCGTCTTCGTGAACCCGGCCGGCGAGACCTACGTCTACACCGGGAAGGCGCTCGACAAACCGACACTGGGCAGCCTGGTGCGGGCCCACACCGGCGTGACGGTGGCCTGATGGGCGCCGCGGCGGGCCTGCCGGCCTGGTGGGAGCCCCTGCTGAGCCGGGCGGCCGCCGCGCGTACCAGTGATTTCACCACCGTGCCGCCGCCCGCGAGCGGGGGCCGGCCGAGCGCGGTGCTCGTGCTCTTCGGCGAGGAGCGACCCGGCGAGCCCGACCTGTTGCTGTTGCAACGGGCCGGCACCATGCGCACCCACGCCGGGCAGCCGGCCTTCCCCGGCGGCGCGGCCGACCCGGGCGACAAGGACCCGGCGGCCACCGCGCTGCGGGAGGCCCAGGAGGAGGTCGGCCTCGACCCGGCCTCGGCGACCGTGCTGATGACGCTGCCCGAGCTCTACATCCCGGTGAGCCGGTTCGTGGTGACGCCGGTGCTGGCCTGGTGGCACGCGCCGCATCCGGTGCGGCCGGGGCACCCCGACGAGGTCGAGCGGGTGGCGCGGCTTTCCGTCGCCGATCTGGTGGACCCGGCGAACCGCGTCCGGGTCCGCCACCGTAGTGGATGGGTGGGCCCGGCGTTCCAGGTGAGCGACATGCTCGTCTGGGGCTTCACGGCCGGGGTCATCGCGACGCTGCTCGACCTGGCAGGCTGGAGCCGGCCATGGGAGCCGGGCCGCCTGGTGACCCTGCCCGACTCCCAGATGCCGGCCGCCCTCCGGGCGGTGCCCGCGGAGACCGACGCTGCCGAGGCAACCGCCTCGGCGCCGGCGGCGACCGGCGAGGTGGTCCCGTGACTGTCACTTCTACCCTGGGCGAGTGCTTGTGGTCGATGTACTCCTGATCGTGCTCATGCTGATCTTCGCGGTCAGCGGCTACCGGCAGGGTTTCGTCATCGGGGCGTTGTCGTTCGGCGGCTTCTTCAGCGGCCTGCTGATCGGCCTGCAGGTCGGCCCGTTGCTCGCGAACCAGTTCGAGAACCCGACCACCCGGCTGGTCGTGTCGCTGGTGACGATCTTCGCGCTCGCCGTGCTCGGGCAGACCCTGGCCGGCTGGCTGGGCACCCGGGTCCGCCGCGCGATCGAGAGCCGCCCGCTGCAACGCCTCGACGACGCGGGCGGAGCGGCGGTCTCCGTGGCGGCCGTGCTGCTCGTCGCGTGGCTCATCGCCGTACCCATGGGGTCGACGCCGTTCCCCGCCCTCAACGCGGCGGTGCGGGACAGCGCGATCCTCAACGGGGTCAACCAGCTCCTCCCCGAGGAGGCCCAGGCCCTGTCCTCCGGGCTGCGCGAGTCGCTCAACACCGACGGCTTCCCCGACGTGTTCGGCGGCCTGACCAGGACCAACGCCCGTCAGGTCGACCCGCCGGACCCGACCCTCGCCAAGTCCCAGGTCGTCGTCGACTCCCGCAAGTCGGTCATCAAGGTCCTCGGCACGGCACCCAGCTGCTCCCGCCGCATCGAGGGCTCCGGCTTCGTCTACGCCGACGAGCGCATCATGACCAACGCGCACGTGGTCGCGGGCACCAAGAACGTCCAGGTGGAAACGCAGGACGACCGCCTCGACGGCAAGGTCGTCGTCTACGACCCGGAGCGTGACCTGGCGGTCCTCTACGTGCCCGGCCTCAAGGCGCCGGTCATGCCCTTCGTGGAGCGCCCGGCCGGCACCGGGGCGAACGCCGTCGTGCTCGGCTTCCCGCTGGACGGCCCCTACCGGGCGGAGAGCGCCCGCGTCCGCGAGGTCAGCAACATCACCGGCCCGGACATCTACGACGCGGGCAACGTGACCCGCGAGATCTACACGATCCGGGCGCTCGTGCAGAGCGGCAACTCGGGTGGCCCGCTGGTCTCGCAGAACGGCGACGTGCTCGGCGTCATCTTCGCCGCGGCCGCGGACGACCGGAACGTGGGCTTCGCCCTGACCGCCAACGAGGCGGCAAGCACGGCCCGCCTCGGCACCCAGCGCACCCGCGGCGTCAAGACCGGCGACTGCGCTTAGCCGGGTCCCGGCGAAGCCTGCGCTTGGCCGGGGCCCGGCGAGGAGTCCACGCGCGAGGTGTCCACGACGAGACGCGCGTGCGCCGGAGGCGGGTAGACGCACAGCACTGCCCCACGAGCGCGCGACGCCCGCCCCGGCCGTGAGCGCACGCCCGCCCGCCTGGGCCGTGAGCGCGCGACCGCCCGCCCAGGCCGTCAGCGTGGGATCGGCCGCCTGGGCCATGAGCTCGGGGGCGCCCGCCTGGGCCATGAGCTCGGGGGCGCTCGCCTGGGCCGTGAGCGCGGGGCGCCCGCCCGTCACGAGCGTGTGGCGGCCGCCGGGTCACGAGCGTGTGGCGCTGGCCCGAGCCGTGAGCGTGTGGCGCTGCCCGGGCATGAGCGGACCCGTGGTCGAGGGGCGCTGGTCGGCGCGGTGCGGTCAGGCGGTGGCGAAGCGGCGGATGGCGAGTGCCGTGGCCAAGAGGGTGACGAGGAAGAGGGCGGCGGTGGCCCACCAGCCGGGGGAGTGGCCCGGGGCGGGGAGGTCGGCGCCGGCGATGGCGCTGCCGGCGTTGGAGCCGGGGACGCGGGCGCCGACCGTGCCGGAGCCGGTCGTGTCGGGGGCAGACTGGGCCTGACCGGCGCTCGGGGCGCTGCCGATGCGGGAGATGCCCGGGGAGGCCGTCGTGTCGAGCGGGTTGCGGGCGACCGCGGGCAGCTCGGCGGTGAGGGCGGCGGTCGGGTCGACCATGCCGTAGCCGTACTCGTCGTCGCGGCCCTGCGGGCCCAGGTCGCGGGCGGTCTTGATGATGCGGTTGACCACCTCGCCCGCGGGCATGGTCGGCCAGCGGGAGCGGATCAGCGCGGCCGTGGCCGACACCATCGGGGCCGCGAAGCTGGTGCCCTGCACCTGCCAGTAGCCCTCGGGGCGGGCGCCGACCAGGTGCGTGGAGGGGGCCGTGACCACGGTCTCCTTGCCCGTGATCGAGCCGGACCACAGCTCGGTGCCGTCCTTCTCCATGCCGGCGACGGCGATGACGCCGGGCTCGCGGGCGGGGTACCAGACGCCGGGCGACGGGGAGGCGCCGGCGTTGCCCGTGCAGGCGACCACGACGACGTCCTTGGCGAACGCGTAGTCGAGGGCGGCGGCCAGGGCGGCGCTGGTGCCGTTGCCGCCCAGCGACAGGTTGATCACCCGGGCGCCGTTGTCGACCGCCCAGCGCACGCCCTTGGCGACGATCATCGCGTCGTCGTACCTGTTCTCGCGGTCGAGGACGCGCACCGGCAGGATCTTGGCGTTGGGCGCGATGCCCACCACGCCCTCGTCGTCGTCGTTGCGCCCGGCGATGAGCGCCGAGACCGTCGTGCCGTGCCCGACGAGGTCGGTGTCGCCGTCGCCGCCGGAGTCGACCAGGTCCAGCCCCTTGAGCACCTGGCCCTGAAGGTCCTCGTGGTCCGCGTCGACGCCGGAGTCGACGACGGCCACGGTCACGCCCGTCCCGGTCGAGTAGGTCCAGGCGCCCGTGACGTGCAGCTTCTCCAGCTGCCACTGGTCGGCCCGGATCGAGTCACCCCGCAGCGGCTCGGCGAGCGGAGCAGCCCCGGCCGCGGCACCTCCCGCGCCGCCGTCCATGGTCCTGGCGCCGCCGGGCGCCGGTGCGGAGCCGGTCGTGGTCGCAGCGCCGCCGGGCGCCGGTGCGGAGCTGGTCGTAGCGTCGCCGAGCGCCGGTGTGGAGCTGGTCGTAGCGTCGCCGAGCGCCGGTGTGGAGCTGGTCGCGGAAGGCGTGGTCGCGGCGTCGAGTGCGGCGGCGGAAGTGGCCGCGGGCAGGGCGGGTGCGCCGGTGAGGCCGGCGCAGAGACAGGCAGCGGAGGTCGCGGCGGCGACGCGGGCGGGCAGCCTCACCAACGGGCACCGCCGTGGGCCGGGTGCGCCGCGCCGGCGTCACGTCGCCGGCGGCGGGACGCGCACGATGCTTCGCTTCGAGCTCTCACTGGTCAGCGGGCCGTTCTGATGATGGACACTGATGCACGGAGATTACTCCGAATCGGCGCATCGTTGCCCGTATCCGTGAATGCCGATCGCACGTCTTGTCCGTTCGGCCGGGTCCATGCCCCCGGGGACGCGCCGCGCGTACGGGAACGCGGCCGAGGCGGGCGGGACGACGCCCGGTCACGAGGGTGGATAGGGCGGCAGGTGCGCGAGCTGGACCAGCCGCAGCCCCTCGCGCCGGGTGACCAGCCGCCCCCGGCCGGGCGGCAGTGGCCCGGGCCGGGCGGGTCCGATGAGCGCGCCCTCGTCCGGCGGCCCGGCCATCACCAGGCCCGGCGATGACAGCTCGCGCAGGCGCTGGATCACCGGGTCGAACATGGCCCGCGCGGCACCCCCGGCACGCCGGGCGATGATCAGGTGGAGGCCGATGTCGCGGGCCTGCAGCAGGTGGTCGAGGATGGGCTGCAGGGGGTTGGTGCTGCCCGCGGTGACGAGATCGTAGTCGTCGACGAGGACGAAGAGCTCCGGCCCGCTCCACCAGGACCGGTCGCGCAACTGCTGCCGGTTGACGTCGGGGCCGGGCAGGCGGCGGTCCATGTAGCCGGCCACGTTCTGCATGAGCTCGAGGGTCTGCTGGGGCTGGATGCCGTACCCGATGCGGTGGTCGCTCTCGGGGAGGTCCATCAGGCTGCGCCGATAGTCGACGAGGATGATCCGCGCGTCGCGCGGCTCGAAGCGGCCGGTGATCGTGGTGGCGAGCGCGCGCAGGAACGAGGTCTTGCCGCATTCCGCGTCGCCGAAGAGGACGAAGTGCGGGTCGCTCGCGAAGTCGATCGTCACCGGGCGCAGGTCGGCTTCCGCGATGCCGATCGGCAGGTGCAGGCCGGTGCCGGCGTGCAGCTCCTCGTACGGCAGAGACGCCGGCAACATCCGAACCCTGGGCGCCGGCGGCCCGTGCCACGCCGTGGCGAGCCGCGTGGCGAGGCCCGGTCCCGTGGTGTCGTGCAGCTCCGGCCGTACGGTCAGGAAGTGCAGCCCGTCCCCGACGATCCCGCGCCCGGGCCGGTCGGGTACCTCGGCAGCGGCCCGGCGGTTGACAGCCGAGTCGGTGGAGTCGCCGAGGCGCAGCTCCACCCGCGTGCCGAACATGTCGCGCAGCGCCGGACGGTAGTCCATCCACCGGGGTGCCGCCGCCACGATGTGGATGCCGTAGGAGAGGCCGCGCGTGGCGATGTCCGTGATCGCGTTCTCGAGGTCGTCGAACTCGTTCCGGATCGTGGACCAGCCGTCCACGACCAGGAACACGTCGCCGAACGGGTCGTCCGCGTGCTCGCCCGCCGCCCGCTGCGCCCGGTAGCCGGCGATGTCGGTGCCCAGGTCGGCGAAGCGGCGCTCCCGCTCGGCCAGCAGGGCGGAGATCTCGCCGACGGTACGCCGCACCCCCACCGGATCGAGCCGCTGCACCACCCCGCCGACGTGCGGCACGTCCCGGATCAGGCCCAGCGCGCCGCCGCCGAAGTCGAGGCAGTAGACCTGCACCTCCGCCGGGGTGTGCGTGAGCGCCAGCCCCAGCACCAGCGACCGCAGCAGCGTGGACTTGCCGGACTGCGTGCCCCCGGCGATCGCCACGTGCCCGGAGCCGCCGGCGAGGTGCAGCCACAGTACGTCGCGTACCTGGTCACGGGGTTTGTCGATGAGCGCGACCGGGACGCGCAGAGCACCGTGCAGGTCGGGCCGCGCGGAGGACAGCCCGCGCGCCGGGTCGGTGGTCAGCGGCCCGAGCAGGTCGTCGAGGGTCGGCGAGTCCTCCAGCGGCGGCAGCCAGACCTGGTGCGCGGGCGGCCCCTCGCCGTCGAGCCGGTCGACGAGCACGTCCAGCAGTGTCGCCCCGAGGGCCGGGGTCACGTCGCGGGTCGTGCCGGAGGGGCGTACGGGGGGCAGCTGGGGGGTGGCCGAGAAGGGCAGGACCAGCGGCTCCCCGGCCCGGCGTGGCCCGGCGACGCGGCCGGTCGGGCGGTAGGGACCCGAGACGTACGCCGCCCGGAAGCGCACCAGCGGCTCGGTCCCGAACCGCAGGTAGCCGTGGCCGGGCGCGCGGGGCAGCTCGTACGCGTCCGGCACCCCCAGCACCGTCCGTGACTCCAGCGCCGAGAAGGTCCGCAGCCCGATCCGGTACGACAGGTGGGTGTCCAGCCCCCGCAGCCGGCCCTCCTCCAGCCGCTGCGAGGCGAGCAGCAGGTGCACGCCGAGCGACCGGCCCAGCCGTCCGATCTGGACGAAGAGGTCGATGAAGTCCGGCTTCGCGGAGAGCAGCTCGGAGAACTCGTCGCAGATGATCAGCAGGCTGGGCAGGGGCGGCAGGTCGGCGCCGCCGGCACGGGCCCGTTCGTAGTCGCGCCGGCTCGCGTAGTTGCCCGCCCGGCGCAGCACCTCCTGGCGCCGGACCAGCTCGCCGTCGACGGCGTCCACCATGCGGTCGACCAGGGGCAGCTCGTCGGCGAGGTTGGTGATCACCGCGGCGGTGTGCGGCAGCCGGTCCAGCGAGGCGAAGGTGGCGCCGCCCTTGAAGTCGATCAGCACGAAGTTGAGCGTCTCGGACGAGTGCGTCGTCGCCAGCGCGAGCACGATCGTGCGCAGCAGTTCGGACTTGCCGGACCCGGTGGCGCCGATGAGCAGCCCGTGCGGGCCCATGCCGTCCTGGGCGGACTCCTTGAGGTCCAGGTCGACGGGCGAGCCGTCCACGCTCAGGCCGATCGGCACCCGGAGCCAGTCGCGGTCCGGCCGGGGCTCCTGCCACACGGCGGCCACGTCGAGGGCGGCCGGGTCGCCGAGCGCGAGCAGGTCGGCCAGCCCCGCGCCGACGGGAGCCGGCGTGTCCGTCGCGGTGGTGACCACCCCGAGCCGCAGCGGCGCCAGCCTCCGCGCCACGGCCTCGGCCTCGGCCTCGCTGAGCCGGTCCGGCCTGCCGACGGCGGTGGCGTGCTCCATCCCGTACGTGTGCAGGGTCCGGCCCTCGCCCGTGTCCAGCACGAGCATGCCGCGATCGAGCAGGCGAGGCGGTGCTCCGAGGTCCAGCACGGTCACGCCGTCGATGCCGTCCTCGGACGGGTCTTCGCCGACGCCGTCGAGGACCAGGACGACGTGCGGGCCGGTGGGCTCCACGCCGGCCGGGTCGAATCGGGGCCGGTCGCCGAGCACGTCCTCGAGCAGGTGGCCGAGCTCGGCTCCCGAGGTGGCGAACAGGCGCAACGGCCCGGTCCGGTCGCTGCGGACGGGGTGCAGCGCGTGCGGGAGCCACTTCGCCCACTCCCAGCGGGCGCGCTGCTCGGCGCCGGTGCAGACGGCGATGACCAGGTCGTCCGGGGCGTGGAACACCGCCAGCTGGGTGAGGATCGCCCGGGCCAGCCCCGGCGCGCCGGACCCGCGCAGGAACACCCGCGAGAAGGCGCGCAGCGAGACGGCCACGGGCAGGTCCGGCACGACGGAGTACGTGTCCAGGAAGCGCCGCAACGCCCCGGCGGTCAGCGGCTCGAGGTCCTCGACCGGCCGCGTGACGGGCGGCACCAGCGGCGTGGCCAGGGTCTGGGGGCCGACGGCGACCCGGATCACCGCGAAGTCCGGGTCGGCGGGCCGCCGCTCCCACACGCGGTGACTGTCCACGGTCGACCACAGCCCGGCCGGGTCGGGATGGCGGTAGTAGAGGCCGGCACGTTGCCGGGCCACCGTGTCCCGGACGCGGCGGCGCAGCCCGGCGAGATGGCGCAGATAGTCGCGGCGCGCGGTCAGCATCTCGGCCTTGCGTGGTGTCCCGCTGCCGCCGAAGGAGGTGGCCAGCATGGCGAGCGACGAGATCCCGAAGAGGGCGCCGATCACATAGGACAGGGCGCCGCCGCGGCCCTGGCCCATGAGCATCGCCATCGCGACCGAGCCGCCGAGCATCGGCAGGGTCATGAACGCCTGCTGCCACCGGCTGCCGGACGCCGCGGGCACCTCCGGCGGCGGGTCGATCACCAGCTCGCCGGTGGGGATCTCGGGCGCCGGGCGGCGCGCGGCCCGCTTGACCACCACTGTTCCCACGCCGAGCTCCCCCCTGTTGGAAACTGAGAGCACTCGATACGTTACACAGCGCTCATGATAGCCTCAGGTTCGTCGATGGGAGGTGCCGTGAGCCTGGGCCTCGCCCGAGTCACGATCAGCGCGCCGCGGCGCCGCCTCGACGTCGCCCTGCCCGAGCACGTCCCGCTCGCCGAGCTGCTGCCCGAGGTGCTGCGCCACGCCGGCGAGGAGCTGGCCGACGACGGCGAGCGGCACGGCGGGTGGGTGCTACGGCGTACGGACGGCGCGCCCCTCACCCCCGCCGAAGCGCTCGCCGCGCAGGGCATCCGCGACGGCGAGGTGCTCTACCTGCGCCCGGCCCGCTCGGGCTGGCCGGAGCTCGAGTACGACGACGTGGTCGAGGCGATCGCCGACGAAGCCCGCCGCCGCAGCACGACGTGGACGCCGGGCGCCACCCGGGTCGCCACCCTCGCCGGGGCGGGCGTGCTGCTGGCCGTGGGCGCGCTCGCGGTGCTGGCGGCGGGTCCGGAATGGGGCCTGGGCGCGGGCGTCGGGCTGGGCGGTGCGGTGCTGCTCACACTGGCCGGGACGACGGCTTCCCGGGCGTACGGGGACCGGGCGGCCGGGGCGGTGCTGGGCGGTGCGGCGCTGCCGTACGCCTTCGCCGGTGGATCCGTCCTGATCCCCGCCGGCAGCGGTCCCTTTCCCGGGCTGGCCTGGCTCGACGGCCCGGGCCTGCTGACCGGAGCCGTTGCGCTGCTGCTTTTCTCCGTGCTCGCCGGCGCCGGAGTCGCCGCGGTGCGCAGAATCTTCGCCGCCGGGGTGACAGCGGGGCTACTGGCGGCGCTGGCGGCGCTGACCGGGCTGGTGACCTCGGCGGCGGGTGCGGCGGCGGTGCTGATGAGCGTGCTGGTGTGCGGGATAGGGCTGCTGCCGGTGCTCGCGATCCGGCTCGGTGGGGTGCGGGCGCCGGCGCCGGTTGGGCCGGACGACCGGCCGGAGGGCGGTGCCCCGGACCGGGCGCGGGTGGGTGTGGCGGTCGGGCGTACCGAGGAGGCGCTGGCCGGGATGCTGATCGGGCACGCCGTCACGGCGGCGGGGGCCTTCGTCGTGCTCGCCGCGGGCGGGACGGCGGCGCGCATCCTGGCCGGGCTGGCGGTGGCCGCGCTGCTGCTGCGGTCGCGGTTGTTCGTGACCGTACGGCAGCGGGTGCCCCTGATCGCGGGCGGCCTGATCGGGCTCTTCGCGCTGGGCACGGGCCTCGTGCGCGACGCCGGTCCGACGGTGCTGCTCGTGGCCGGCGCGGCCGTGGTGGTGCTGGCCGTGCTCGTCGTGGCGGCCGGGGTGGCGTGGTCCCGGCGGCCGCCCTCGCCCTATCTCGGCCGGGCGGCGGACCTGCTGGACAGCCTCGCGGTGATCGCGGTGATCCCGGTGGCGTGCGCGGTGGTGGGCCTCTACGGCCTGGTCTCCCAGGTCACCCTGTGAGCCGGGTGGTGAGACGCGCGCCGGGCCGGGGGCTCGGCTCGGAAGCCGGCCACCGGCCCGGTGCGGTGGTCGTGCGGGGTGGGCGGGACGGTGCCCGCCCGAGGGGCGTTCGCCCAGGCCGGTGGACGCCCGGAGAAGCTGCCCGGATCAGTGCTCGTCGTGCTCGCCGTGCTCGGCCTCGGCCGCCTCGGCGCGCTTGAACGAGGCGCGGATCTCCTCCTCGGCCTCCATGCGGCCGACCCACGTGGCGCCCTCGACCGACTTGCCCGGCTCGAGGTCCTTGTAGACCGTGAAGAAGTGCTGGATCTCCATGCGGTCGAACTCGGACACGTGGTGGATGTCGCGCAGGTGCTCCTGACGCGGGTCCTCGAACGGGACGCACAGGACCTTGTCGTCGCGGCCCTTCTCGTCCGTCATCCGGTACATGCCGATGGCGCGGGCGCGCACCAGGCAGCCCGGGAAGGTCGGCTCGGGGATGATCACGAGCGCGTCCAGCGGGTCGCCGTCCTGGCCCAGCGTGCCCTCGATGTAGCCGTAGTCGGCCGGGTACTGCGTCGAGGTGAAGAGCGTCCTGTCGAGCCGGATGCGACCGGTCTTGTGGTCGACCTCGTACTTGTTTCGGTGGCCCTTCGGGATCTCAACGAGAATGTCGAAATCCATAGTTCGCTCCCTTGTTCGCCCGGCCTGGTCACCGGCTGATGATCCGTGCGGCGGAGCGGGGGACTCGGCCCCGTCGGATCCGCGCGCACCGGTGTGCCGGATGTTTGTAGTGTCTCCTAAGTCTGCCGGTCCGTACGGAGGAGGGGCGTGTGGGGAGGCAAGATTCACAGAACACTCCCGAGTACGACGGCGTGTCGGAGTCGAAGCAGGGGCGGTCTCCGGTAGAGGGCGCCGGAATTGCCCCGGATGCTCCTGGTTCTCCGCGGGCGGCGGGCGGAACGTACGGTCGAGCGGCGGTTCCGGCCAGTGAGACACCGGCGGCTCCGCGGTTCCCTGGACAGTACGCCGCGGAAGCGCCTCAAGCCGGGCAAAGTGCTGTATCCGGGCAGCAGGTTCGGGGTGGCACGTACGGGACACCGGTGGCGGAGGCTGCCGAAGGACGCAAGCGGCGCTCCCGGCGTACGCTCGTGGTGTCGGGTCTGTCGGTTGTGGTGTTGCTCGTCCTCGCCGCGGCGGTGCTGGTCGTGCGGCCGGGACCCGTCGAGGGCTGGCTGTCGGCGAAACCGTCGGCGCAGCCCCGGGTCGTCCCCACGCCGGACCCGACCCCCACGCCGGTGCTCGTGGCGGCCGAGGCCGGCGCCACCGCCCCGACCGCGTCCGGCGTGGCGGCCGCCATCGGCCCGCTGGTCTCCGCGAAGTCCCTCGGCACCGCCAACATCTCCGTGGTCGACGGCCTGACCGGCGACGTCCTGTTCGAGAAGAACGCCGGCACGATGACCACGCCGGCCTCCACCACCAAGCTCCTGACCGCGGCGACCGTGCTCGCCGCGCGCGGCCCGGCCTACCGGCTGACCACGCGGGTTGTCGCCGGGGCGAAGCCGGGCGAGGTCGTGCTCATCGGCGGCGGCGACCCCACGCTCGCGGTCGACGCCGACGACCAGTTCCCCGGCGCGGCCCGGCTGGACAAGCTCGCCGCCCAGGTCAAGCAGGCCCTCGGCGCCCAGCAGCCGACCCGGGTGATCGTCGACACGTCGCTCTACACCGGGCCCGAGATGGGCACCGGCTGGGACGGCGGCCTGATCTCGGGCGGCCAGGTCGCCCGGATCCAGGCGCTGATGACCAACGCCGGGCGGGTCGAGCCCGTGCACAACGAGCGGGGCGGCGACCGGCGCTTCACCGACCCGGCGCTGGCGGCGGGCAGGGCCTTCGCCCAGCAGCTCGGCCTCCCGGAGAGCGCGGTGAGCAGGGGCAAGGCGCCCGCCGGCACCCAGCTGGGCGCGGTGCAGTCGCCGCCGCTGGTGCACATCGTCGACTGGATGCTGGAGCAGAGCGACAACGTCCTGGCCGAGGCCATGGCCCGGCAGGTGGCGCTCGCCGCCGGGCAGCCGGCGTCCTTCGACGGCGCCGCCAAGGCGATGGGCGACAAGCTCGACGAGCTGGGCCTGCCGGGCGAGGAGGCCGACCTGTACGACGCCAGCGGCCTCTCGCGGCACAACGGCATCAGCCCCGAGCTGCTGACCGACGTGCTCTCCCTCGCGGCGAGCGGCAAGAACCCGCAGGTCAGCTCGATGCTGGGCGGGCTGCCGGTGGCCGGCTGGTCGGGCACGCTGCGCACCCGCTTCGCCACCCCCGAGCCGAACCAGGCCGGGCAGGGGATCGTGCGCGCCAAGACGGGGTCGCTCAGCGGCGTCAACACGATGGCCGGGCAGCTGATGACCCGGGACGGGCGCCTGCTCCTCTTCGCCTTCATGGCCACGGGTGCGAACGCGATCGAAGCCCGGGCGGCCCTCGACAAACTCGCGACGACCCTGGTGTCCTGCGGCTGCAGTTGAGGGTTTTCCCGGGGTGGGCGGCTGGTCGTCCGCGGGTACGGTGGGTTCATGGCGCAGTTCGTCGACTGGGATCTGGCCGCCGCCACCGCGGGCGCGCTGAGCAAATCCGGCCCCGCGGTGTCCTACGAAGAAGCCACGCAGGTGGTCGCGCAGCTGCGCGAGCTCACCGACGAGGCCCGCCGGCACGTCGCGGCGTACACGGGTCTGACCCCGGTGACCGAGGGGCCGCCGGTGCGCATCGTCGACCGCAAGGACTGGGCCGCGGTCAACCTCGCCGGGCTCAAGGAAGTGATGATCCCGCTGGTCAGCCGCCTCTCCGGGGACAAGCAGCCGGGCCCGGTGGCCGACGCGATCGGCTCCCGCGTCACCGGCGTGCAGGCCGGCACCGTCCTGGCCTACCTGTCCGGCCGGGTCCTCGGGCAGTACGAGGTCTTCTCGGCCGAGCCGGGCCAGCTCCTGCTCAACGCGCCCAACATCGTCGAGGTCGAGCGCAAGCTCGCCGCCGATCCGCGCGACTTCCGGCTCTGGGTCTGCCTGCACGAGGTGACCCACCTCACCCAGTTCCAGGCCGTGCCGTGGATGCGGGGCTACTTCCTCGGCGAGGTCCAGGCCTTCGTCGACGCCTCCCAGGGCGGCGAGCACATCCTCGAGCGGCTGCGCCGCGGCGTCGCCACGCTGTCCGACGCCCTGCGTGACCCGGACAGCCGCTCCTCGGTGATCGACATCGTCCAGACGCCGGCGCAGAAGGCGGTGCTCGATCGGCTCACCGCGCTGATGACGCTGCTGGAGGGGCATGCCGAGTTCGTGATGGACGGGGTCGGCCCCGACGTCGTGCCCTCGGTCGACGCCATCCGCGCCAAGTTCAACCAGCGCCGCGAGGGCGGCAACCCGCTGGAGAAGGCCATCCGCCGGGTGCTGGGCATCGAGGTCAAGATGCGGCAGTACGCGGAGGGGCGCAAGTTCGTCCACGGGGTCGTCGACCGGGTCGGCATGGCCGGCTTCAACAAGGTCTTCGGCTCCCCGCTGACCCTGCCGCGCCTCGACGAGCTGGGCGACCCCGACGCGTGGGTCGCGCGGGTGCACGGCCCGGTGGGCCTCGCCTCGTAACGTGGCCCGCATCCCGGCGCCGGTCGCCACGATCCGCACCGCGGTCCGCCGGGCGCTGACGCCGGGATCGCCGGTGCTGGTCGCCTGTTCGGGTGGCGCGGACTCGCTCGCCCTCGCGGCGGCCGTGGCCTTCGTCGCGCCGCGCATGGGCGTGCCCGCGGGGCTGGTGACCGTGGACCACCAGCTCCAGGAGGGCTCGGCCGAGCGCGCCTCCTCGGTGGCCGACTGGGCGCGGTCGGTGGGCCTCGATCCGGTGGTGGTGTCCACCGTTGACGTGGGCTCCGCCGGAGGGCCCGAGGCGGCGGCGCGGGATGCCCGTTATGCGGCTCTGTCCTCGGTCGCGGGGGAGGCCGATGTGCTGCTCGGGCACACTCGCGACGACCAGGCGGAGACCGTGCTGCTGGCGCTCGCGCGGGGTGCCGGGCCGCGCGGGATGGCGGGGATGCCGTACCGGCGGGGGATTTTCGTCCGTCCCCTGCTCGACGTGTCGCGGGCCGACACGCGCAAGGCCTGTGCGGCGCTCGGCCTGGTCGCTTGGGAGGATCCCCACAACACCGATTCCGCGTACGCGCGGGCGCGGGTGCGATCGTCGGTGGTCCCCGCGCTGGTGGCCGCGCTCGGGCCGGGCGTGGTCGGAAATCTGGCGCGGACGGCGTCGTTGCTGGCTCTGGATGTCGCCGAGCTGGACCGGCAGGCTGTCGTGGCACTCGGCGCCGCGCGGTCTCCCGCCGGGCTGGCTGTCGGCGTTTTGTCGGCTTTGTCGCCCGCCATCCGCGGCCGGGTGCTGCACGCGTGGGCGTTGGAGCTCGGGGTGCCGGGGGCCGCGCTGTCCCATCGGCATGTGGCCGCGCTGGATGCTCTCGTGACCGACTGGCACGGTCAGGGGCACGTCGCGTTGCCCGGGGCTGTCCACATCGCGCGGCGGGCGGGTGATCTCGTGCGGGTGATCCTGTGACAGTTGTCACTGTCTGTGGCACGACCGGGTCGCTTGCGGGGTGTTTCGCCCGATAACCTGCGCTTGTCCCGGCACGGAGTGCTCCCCCCGCCCGCGCGCGACACACTTGATACGGCAGGCTTGACGACATGGCAGACGGCTCCTGGTACGACGCCGACATCGACCGCGTGATCATCTCCGAGGAGCAGATCCGCGAGAAGACCGAAGAGCTTGCGAAGCAGGTCGCCGCCGACTACGCGGACGCCGAGGGCGGCGTGCTGCTGGTCTGCGTGCTCAAGGGCGCGGTCATGTTCATGGCGGACTTCGCGCGTGCGCTCGGACGGCAGGGCCCGCCCTGCGAGATGGAATTCATGGCCGTCTCGTCCTACGGCTCCGGCACCACGTCCTCCGGGGTGGTGCGCATCCTCAAGGACCTCGACAGCGACATCAGCGGCCGGCACGTGGTGATCGTCGAGGACATCGTCGACTCCGGGCTCACCCTGTCGTGGCTGATGCGCTACCTGCAGTCGCGCGCGCCGGAGAGCGTCGAGGTCGTCGCGCTCTTCCGCAAGCCCGACGCGGTCAAGGTGCCGGTCCCGACCAAGTACGTCGGCTTCGACATCCCGAGCGAGTTCGTCGTCGGTTACGGTCTCGACTTCGCCGAGCGCTACCGCGAGCTGCCGTACGTCGGCGTGCTCAAGCCCGAGGTCTACGCCCGTAGCTGAACGTCTTCCCAGCTGACTCTCAGAAAACGCCCGATCGCCCCGTCCGCGGGAGGTATTGTCCGGCTTTACGGTAATTTTCGGGCGAACTTCCGGTGGTCCGGAGGTGGCGACCGGGCGGGCTCACGGAGTCGCGGAAGGCACCCACGGTGTACCGTCGAATGACCGATGGCGCAGAGTCACGAGCGCCGGCGGGGCCGGGCGTCGACAGCCGGGCTGCAGGGGGTTTGCCTCGCGGCCCGGCGGTTATTCGTTCCGGCAGCGTCTCCGCGGCTCGTTCGCCCTTCCCGGCGGCCGGCGGCGGGGATCCATAACCCAGGTGACCAGGACGCCGATCAGGAGGGTTCGGGCGCACTCCAGGCCCGACAACAGTATGGAACGTACGCGTTTCTTCCGCCGCCCGGTGGTCTGGATCGTTCTGGTGATCCTCGGTGCGATCGCGCTGAGCTCTTTCTTCACCAGTGGTCCCAGCTACCAGCGTGTCGACACTTCGGTGGTTCTCGAGCGGCTCAACCAGCCCGGGATCAAGAAGGTCATCCAGGAGGACAAGGAGCAGACGCTCCAGCTCGAGCTGGCCTCCCCGGAGCGGTTCGACGGCAAGACCACGGACAAGATCGAGACCCAGTATCCGTACGAGCTGACGGACGAGATCTGGAACGACGTCCAGGAGGCCAAGAGCGCGGGCCGGATCACCGGCACGGTCAACGCGACCGTCTCCGGCGACAACATCCTGCTCAGCCTCGTCGTCAACCTGCTGCCCATCGCGATCCTCGTGATCCTGCTGCTGCTGTTCATGTCGCAGATGCAGGGCGGCGGCTCCCGGGTGCTCAACTTCGGCAAGTCCAAGGCCAAGATGCTCACCAAGGACATGCCCAAGACGACGTTCGCCGACGTGGCGGGCGCCGACGAGGCGGTCCAGGAGCTGCACGAGATCAAGGACTTCCTGCAGAACCCGGCGAAGTACCAGGCGCTCGGCGCCAAGATCCCCAAGGGCGTGCTGCTCTTCGGCCAGCCCGGCACGGGTAAGACGCTGCTGGCCCGCGCCGTCGCCGGCGAGGCCGGGGTGCCGTTCTACTCGATCTCCGGCTCGGACTTCGTCGAGATGTTCGTCGGTGTCGGCGCCAGCCGCGTCCGCGACCTCTTCGAGCAGGCCAAGGCCAACGCGCCGGCCATCGTCTTCGTCGACGAGATCGACGCGGTCGGCCGCCACCGCGGCGCCGGCATGGGCGGCGGGCACGACGAGCGCGAGCAGACGCTCAACCAGCTGCTCGTCGAGATGGACGGCTTCGACACCAAGGGCGGCGTCATCCTCATCGCCGCCACCAACCGGCCGGACATCCTCGACCCCGCGCTGCTGCGCCCGGGCCGCTTCGACCGCCAGATCCCGGTCGACAACCCGGACATGGAGGGCCGCAAGGCGATCCTGCGGGTGCACGCCAAGGGCAAGCCGTTCACGCCCGACGTCGACCTCGACTCGGTCGCCCGGCGCACCCCCGGCTTCTCCGGCGCCGACCTGGCCAACGTCATCAATGAGGCCGCGCTGCTGACCGCGCGCCACGACAAGCGCGCGATCTCCAACGAGTTCCTCGAGGAGGCGATCGACCGCGTCATCGCCGGCCCCGAGCGCCGCACCCGGGCGATGAGCGACAGCGAGAAGAAGATCACCGCCTACCACGAGGGTGGACACGCGCTGGTCGCCTACGCGCTGCCGCACTCCGCCCCGGTGCACAAGGTGACGATCCTCCCGCGTGGCCGCTCGCTGGGTCACACGCTGGTGCTCCCGACCGAGGACAAGTACACGCAGACCCGCGCCGAGATGATCGACACGCTGGCGTACGCGCTGGGTGGCCGCGCCGCCGAGGAGCTCGTCTTCCACGAGCCCACCACGGGCGCCGGCAACGACATCGAGAAGGCGTCGGGCCTGGCCCGGGCCATGGTCACGCAGTACGGCATGAGCTCGAAGCTGGGCGCCGTCAAGTACGGCACCAACAACGACGAGCCGTTCCTGGGCCGCACCGCGGGGCACGAGCGGGACTACTCGGACAGCGTCGCCGCCGAGATCGACTCCGAGGTGCGCGCGCTGATCGAGCTGGCGCACGACGAGGCCTGGGAGATCCTGGTCGAGTACCGCGACGTGCTCGACAGCATGGTCCTGGAGCTGATGGAGAAGGAAACCATCACCCGCGAGGACATGGACCGCATCTGCGCCCGGGTGGCGAAGCGCGCGCCCATGTCGCCCTTCAACGGCTTCGGCAAGCGGCTCCCCTCGGAGGCGCCCCCGGTGCTCACCCCGGCCGAGCGCGAGAAGCTCAAGGCGCAGGCCGAGGCGGACGGTCAGATCGCGGTCGGCGGCGGCAGCAGCGCCACGCCGTCCGACATCAACCCGAACGGCAACGTGGAGGGGCACTGATCACCGACGCCAGTGCGACGGAGCCCGCGGACTCCGACGACGAGCTGGACTATCTCGCCGCGCGTCTGATCGACGGCAAGCTCACCGGCACCCCGGTCGAGAACGCCGTCGATCTGGCGCGCATCGAGAAGGCGGTCCGGGAGATCCTCATCGCGGTCGGTGAGGACCCGGACCGTGACGGTCTGCAGCGCACGCCGTCCCGCGTCGCCCGCGCCTACGCCGAACTTTTCGCCGGGCTGCGCGTCGACCCCGCGAAGGTGCTCACCACGACGTTCGAGGCGAACCACGAGGAGCTCGTGCTCGTCCGCGACATCGAGGTCATGAGCCTCTGCGAGCACCACCTGCTGCCGTTCAAGGGCGTGGCCCACATCGGCTACATCCCGGGCGTCGACGGGCGCATCACCGGCCTGTCGAAGCTGGCGCGTCTCGTCGAGGTCTTCGCCCGCCGGCCCCAGGTCCAGGAGCGGCTGACGTCGCAGATCGCCGACCTGCTCACCGAGAAGCTCGGCGCGCGGGGCGTCATCGTCGTGCTCGAGTGCGAGCACCTGTGCATGGAAATGCGTGGCATCCGCAAGGCCGGGGCCCGTACAGTCACCTCCGCCGTCCGAGGCGCCTTCCAGCGCGACGGCAAGGTTCGCGCCGAGGCCATGGCCCTGATCAACGCGAGGTGACCCCGTGCCGGTCGACCGGTTCAACCCGCCCGAGCTGCACGCGCCCGACGGCTACAGCCACGTGACGATCTCCTCCGCCGGGCGGCTGGCACACCTGGCCGGTCAATGCCCGGTCGACCCGTCCGACCAGGTGGTTCCGGGTGACATCCTCGCTCAGACGGATCAGGTCGTCGCCAACTGTCTGACGGCCTTGTCGGCGGCGGGCGCCACGGCTTCCGACGTGGTGCGATCCGTGGTCTACGTCGTCAGCGCCGACCACGTCGTCCTGGGCGACGTCTGGCGGCGGCTTGTCGCCTCCGACCTCGGACCGGCCTTCAGCACCGCTTCGACGCTGCTGGGAGTGACGGCGCTCGGGTATGCGGGGCAGCTCGTCGAGGTCGACCTGACCGCTGCGCTTCCGGCCTAGACGATCATGCGGTAGGCGTCGGCGCTGTCGATGGCGGCGCGGGCGAGGGTGGCGGCCTCGTCCATGCGGGTGCGGGCCTGCTCGAGGTGGGCGATGGCGGCCGCGACCGAGGGGTGCAGCGAGCCCACCGCCGTGATGCGCAGGCGGGCCAGGGCCTCGTCCAGCTGCTCGTTGACCTGCTGGATGCCGGTGATCGCCCGCTGGGTGCCGTCGACACTTGCCGCGACGTTGGCCTTGACCTGCTCGACGCTCGCCATGGTTCGACTCCTATCTGATGAAGGCCAGCAGGCCCACGCCCATGCAGGTGAGCAGGACGGGCGTGAGGCAGATGATCGCGCCGGCCAGGGGAGTCCGGTCCACTTTGGCCCCGTCGTCGCCCGCGCCGCCGCCGGCGCCGCCGCTTCCGCCGCCGCTTCCTCCTCCGCCTCCGCCGTAGACGAATCCGATCGTGAGCCAGCCGAGGCCGAAGGCGAGCACGGGCATGCTGAGCCCGCACAGCAGGGCGTAGGTCGGGAGCGAGCCCGAGGGCGCCACCAGGTACAGGACGATCTGGATGATCAGGACGGCGGCGGCGAACGGGCCGTAGATGAGCAGGTTCCGGGCCAGGGGACGCAGGGCGACGGCCGGGGCCGGGCCGAGCATGCCGGCGTCGGCGGCGTCGGCTGCGGCGTACGCCTGCCGGAGGGCCGCCAGGATCGCCGCGGGACCGCCCGCCACCGCCTGAGCCGCCAGGGCCTGCTCGGCGGGCTGGGGCACCAACTCCTGCTCCGGGACGCCGAGATCGCCCACCAGGCGGGCGCGCTGGGGCGCCAGGCGCGCCTGGACGGCGGCCAGCTCCTGCTGCGCGGCCTGAACGGTGGCCGCCTGCTCGCCCGCCGCCGAGGACGCCGCACGGCGCAGCGCGTCCAAGCGTTGCGCCGCCGCGAGGTAGTCCGCCCAGGGGCCGGGTTCGTCACTCATCGCTCAGCCTCGGGGTCTCGCAGTGGTTCACGCATCGGGGTCGGGTCGGCTTCACGTGTCGGGGTTCGGTCGGCTTCACGCGCCGGGGTCGGGTCGGCTTCACGTGTCGGGGTTCGGTCGGCTTCACGCGCCGGGGTCGGGTCGGCTTCACGTGTCGGGGTTCGGCCGGCTTCACGCGCCGGGGTTCGGTCGGCTTCACGCATCGGGGTCCGGCTCGGCGAACGGGACGATCGTGACCGTGCGGTCGGCGTGGCGGTCATGGAAGAGCGCGCGGTTGTCGCGAGGCTGCCAGTCCAGCTGCCGGCCGAGCATGAGCGCCACCTCCTGACCGGGGACGTTGAGGAAGACCAGACCGGCCACGTCCTCGCGGCCCGTGCTGCCCCCGGTCTCCTCCGAGAACCGGCGCAGGCCCCGCCACCAGGAGAGCAGATGGGCGCCACGAGCCGGCCCCTCGCGCAACAGCGGGCGCAGCTTCGGCATCGTGCCGGGGGCGGCCGCGTCCAGGCCGAAGACGACGCGGTAACCCGGCTGGCCGGGGTCCAGCTCCGCGGGCAGGGCCGCCGCGTCCGCCACGACCACCTCCTGCCGGTGGGCTATCTCGGCGGCCAGCTCCTTGACCAGCTCGTCGCCCTCGGCCACCAGCGACGACAGGACGAAGCGAGCTGTGCGCGGCGGGTGGAAGGCGGCCACGCTCCGGGCGGCCGCGGCGAGCACCTCGGCGCCGCGCGGCTGGGAGCCGAACACGGCCAGGTGCCGGCCCGGCGACGCGTCGAGCGGGAACGCTGCGGTGGACAAGGCCACGTCGATGACCCGGCCCACGAGCGCCGCCGGGCGCCCGCCACGGCCGGCGAGGGCGGCACGGTAGGTGGGGTCGTCGGCGAGGTGCTGGTCGGCGTATCCGGCGAAGATGCGCGGCGGCGCGGCCTCGGGGTCACGGAGACCCCACAGCCGGTGCCGCAGGTCGCTGAGGGCCTTGCGGTCGGCGTGCGGATCGGGGAAGCGGACGACCCGCTCATGACCCCGGGTCGCGCCGCGCGGGCCGCCCAGACCGCCCGCCGTGTTGACCACCGCGGTGCCCAGGGGGAGGCCGGCGGCCGAGTCGTTCGTGGGCTCCAGCACGTCGCCGCCGCCCGGCAGCGCGATGCGGACCGGGAACTGGCCGAAGATCGAGTCGCGCTTGGCGTACAGGGCCTCGACGCCGAGGACGGTCTGGCTCGCGAGGACGAGATGGATGCCGTACGAGCGGCCCTTGCGCGCCAGGGACTCCAGCAGCTGCACGGCCTCCCCGGCCGTCGTGTCGTTGCCGGCCAGCAGCACCTGGAACTCGTCGATGACGCAGAGCAGCCGCGGCATCGGCTTGCCCCGGCCCTCCTCGGCGGCCACGGCCCGCAGATCCGCGAATCGGGTCACCCCGGCCCGCTTGTACGCCACGGAGCGCCGGGTCATCTCGGCGTCGAGCTCGCGCAGGACTGCCAGCCCGTACTCCCGGTCGGACTCGACCCCGACGGCCCGGGCGTGCGGCAGCCAGGTCCTGTCCCGGGCGGTCGGCACGAACTCCGCGAACGAGATGCCCTCCTTGAAGTCGAGCAGGTAGAGGCCCAGCTCGTCGGGGCTGTAGCGGGCGCCGAGGCCGTAGAGCACGTTGATGAGGAAGGCGGTCTTGCCGGCGCCGGACCGCCCGCCGACCATCCAGTGTGGAGTCAAGTCGTTGAACCGCAGCACGACCGGCGTGTCCCCGTCGTAGCCGACCGTGGTGCCCAGGCCGTCGCCGGCGTCCCCGGTCCACTGCTCCTCCGGCGTCTCCGGCAACAGGTCGGCCAGCGTCGCCTGGCTCGCGGCGACCGAATGCGCCGCCAGCTCCCGGCACACGGCGTCGACCAGATGCGGAGGCGGATCCTCGTCCAGGAAGACCGGGGCGTTCAACCAGGTCGCCTCGGACACGGACCCGAAGGTGCCGCCCGGAGGATCACCGACGACGGCGTACGGGTTGCGGAGCGCGACCTGCGTCGTGCGGGGCAGCGGCGGCTGAGTGGTGTCGGCGGTCAGCGGAGGCGGCGGCCAGCCGGCCACGATCAGGTGCAGGCCCGAGTCCGGTCCCTGCTGGGCCAGGGCGGCTATGCGTACGAGATCGCCGCCCTCGGTCAACTCGGGAAGGCTGGCAATGACAATGACCAGCAGCCTGTCCCGCCGCCCACGCGCGCCCCGGGCGGGACGCAGCCACTTCTCCGCCTCGTTCAGCACCTCCCGCAAACCCTGCCGATCGGTCGCCGGCGGCGCCATGAGCCCCGCATCGGCCAACGCCTCGAACGGCGCGAAAACCGTGCCCCCGCCCGCGCCGTCGACGCCCCGCACAAGCAGCGACCCGGGCGGCGCCGCGGCCAACAGGCGCAGCAGCAGACTCCGCAGCAGGGCGGCCACCCGCTGATCCCGCCCGTCCGCGTCGACGGTCAGATGCCCGATGCCCAGCAACGGCACAATCGCGGGAAAACGCACATCATCGAGAGGCTGAGCCATCCCGATGCGAACAAACCGCGGCGGCAACTCCCCACCGAGCGGCGTGCTAGGCGACAACGCATCAAGCGGCGCCCCGAGCCAGCCGGGCGCCACCTCGGCCGCGGCCGCCCGCAACTGCTCGGCGACCCGCTGCTGCTCAACCAGATCAACACCCGGCTGAACCGGCCCCTCGAGCGCCGCCGCCGCCGCAGCCACGGTCGCCTGAGCCTGGCGGTGCAGGGCCGCGGCCTGACCGGTACGCCCCGTCGAATCCACCGCCACACCTCCGTATGTGCGCTCAAACCGTACCCTGCACCAGCCGACGGTCAATCTTCCCAGC